>DATLGZ010000291.1:0-4518 GCA_035540235.1 Acidimicrobiales bacterium
CCTCGAACCGGTAGCGGCCCGACGAGTCGTCGGAGTGGCCGTAGGTGCGCACGCCGCCCTCACGGGAGTGCTGGTACTTCGAGTAGAACTTGTGGATCGTCTTCTGGACGCCCCGAGGGGCGGTCTTGGACCGGCCGAAGCCCGAGGGCCCGTCCTGCTCCCACCGGGCGGTGAGGTTCTTGTCCACCTTGGAGATGTAGCGCATCTTGCGGATGAACCCGCCCACCACCCGGGAGGTGGTGGACGACAGCAGGGAGCCGGGGGCGATCTCGTAGATGGGGCTGAACTTGTCGGGGAAGCCCGGCATGGTGCAGCCGATGCAGATGCCGCCCATGTTCATGCAGCCGCCGTGGCCGTCGACGTTGCCCCGCTCGGCGATGTTGCACTGCACGACGGGGCCCCAGCAGCCCAGCTCGACGAGGCACTCCTTGTCGCCGTACTCGTGGGCGAACACGCCCTCCTCGTAGTAGCCGGCCCGGGGGCAGTGGCGGTGCACCGTCTCCCCGAACAGCCACGCCGGGCGGCCCAGCTCGTCGAACTCGGGCAGGGGGGCGAGGCCGTTGAGGAACAGGCACACGGCCGCCGCCGTCTCCAGGATGTTGTCGCCGATGGGGCTGCAGCCGGGCACGTTGACCACCGGCACGCCGAAGGAGGAGCGGAAGTCCTTGCCCAGGTAGTCCATGACGCCCATGGCGTTGGTGGGGTTGCCCTTGGACGCGGGGATGCCGCCCCAGGAGGCGCAGGTGCCCACCGCCACCACCGCGGCGGCGCCGGGGGAGAGGCGGTCGAGCCACTCCAGCGAGGTGATCTGGCGGCCGGTCTGGGGGTCCTCCCCCAGGCCCATCCAGTAGCCCTCGCCGGCGATGGACTCGTCCATCACCGAGCCCTCCCAGCAGATGACGTAGGGGGCGTCGAGCTCGCCCCGCTCGGCCATGAACAGGTTCTGGGTCCACTCCGCCCCGCACTCCACGGAAACGACGGTGTGGATCAGCTCGACCCGGGGAAGGCCGGGGATGATGCCGGCCAGCAGGTGCTCGACCCGGGGGTGGGTGGCGCCGGTGGCGGCCACCGAGCAGCCGTCGCACGAACCGCCCACCATCCAGATCAGGTAGATCTTCTCCAGCGGGCCGAGGCGGATCTTCGACGTGTCGGGCTCGACCGCCCGCGACCGGACGCCGATGGGCGCCATGGGGTCGAGCGGGTTCTGGCGCCAGTCGAGGTACTGGCCGCCAGCGCGCATGACGCTGGTGCCACCGCTGGACGGGTTGGGCGCCGGGACCGTCGCTGCCGTCTTGGTCGCCGATCGTCCTCTTCCAGAGCTTCCGGTAGCCATTACGTCGCTTCACCTCTCGCATTCAGCCAAGGGTCGGTAGGTGACACGAA
This sequence comes from Acidimicrobiales bacterium, assembly GCA_035540235.1. Classification (GTDB taxonomy): domain Bacteria; phylum Actinomycetota; class Acidimicrobiia; order Acidimicrobiales; family AC-14; genus JBFMCT01. The sequence goes on from DATLGZ010000291.1 coordinate 1,384, forward strand.
CACTTATGTGAAGTGTTCTAGATGTCAGACTACACCTACCGGGTCCCCGATCTCAGGTGAAAGTTCGGAGAAGATGGCGCCGGGGGAGCGCCCGAGCGCGCCGGCGCCCGCGTGCAGCAGAGTGGCGCGAACGCCGCCGGACAAACGAGAGCCCGTCACGAAAGCGGCCTGCCGGGCGCGACAATATCAGTGTTCGAGACATCTACTTGCAGGGAGCCAGCCGTGCGTTCCCCCGTTCTGCGATGAGCGCCGTAACGTCCCCCGAGGTCCCCGCCGCCGGCTCCGTCGAGCTCGGCGGGGTGGCCGACGACCTGGCCCGGGCGGCGTTGGCCATGGCCCGCCGTTACTCCGTGCCGGGCGCCACCTTGTGGTGCGCGTCGGGGCGCTGGCCGTTCCACGCCCACCACGTGGCGGTGGAGTTCGTCCACCCCGTGATCATGGGCAAGCGGGCGCTGGCCGCCCTGACCGTCCCTCCCGGCGCCGACCTGGTGACCACCCTGCGGGCGTCGGTCCGGCGCGGCGACATGGTCGTAGCCCTCGCCCCCGCCGGCGATCGGGCGGTGGCGGACGCCATGCGGCGGGGTCAGGCGTGGGGCGTGGAGACCATCTGGATCGGCGCCGGGCCCCGCCCCCCCGCCGGCGCCGCCGACCACGTGGTCTGGCTCGACACCGACGACGAGCTGGCCGCCTCCGAGCAGTTCGTGCGCCTGTACCACATGCTCTGGGAGCTGACCCACGTGTGCTTCGAGCACCCCGGCCTCATGAAGGCCGAGCCCGAGTGCAACGACGAAGTGTGCATCACCTGCTCCGACGAGGGCCGGTTGGCCGAGGTTGTCCTGGTGGAGGGGGACGAGGCCGTGGTTCGCACCGCCGAGGGGCAGGAGCGCATCGACATCTCACTCGTCGACCCGCCCGGGCCCGGCGACCTCGTCCTCGTGCACGCCGGCTTCGCCATCCAGGCTGGGGAGGCGTTGCTGTGAGTGCCGGCACCGAGGGCACCGACTTCCTCTACCCGTTCATCGAGGGCGACGAGAAGGACGCGCCGTCGCTGCTGGACGACCTGGCCACGTCGGCACGCAACAAGTGGGTGGAGAGCACGGCCCTGCGCCAGCGGACGCTGGAGCAGTCCGAGCCCCTCATCCGTGAGGTGGCGGCGGCCATGGCCGATCGGTTCCTGGCCGGCGGGCGGCTGTTCGCCTTTGGCAACGGCGGCAGCGCCACCGACGCCGACGGTGTGGCCCAGCTCTACACCGCCCCGCCGTGGGGCACGCCCCTGCCCGCCCGTTCGCTGGTCGAGGACCACGCCGTGCTCACCGCCCTGTCCAACGACATCGGCTTCGACGTGGTCTTCTCCCGCCAGCTGATCGCCCACGGCCGCTCGGGCGACATCGCCATGGGCTTCTCGACCAGCGGGAACTCGGAGAACCTTCTCATGGCGTTCGGGGAGGCCCGCAAGCAGGGGATGCTCACCGTCGGCCTGTCCGGCTACGACGGGGGGCGCATGGCCGCCGACCCGGCGGTCCAGCACTGCCTGGTGGCCCGCTCCCAGAGCGTCCACCGCATCCAGGAGGCCCAGGCGTCGCTCGTGCACGCCCTCTGGGAGGCCGTGCAGCACGCCCTCAGCGACGCTGCCGCCACCGTCCCGTAGCGACCAACCTCAGCGGCGCGGGCGGAGGGGGGCGGCAGGCCCGCACCGCCGACCGTCTGGGATCAGGGGAGACGCAGGATGTCAGGCAGCGCTGCCATAGGGCTGCCCGACGGCGTCGTAGCACTCGGGGTGGTAGTGCTCCACCCGGTCCCAGACGTTGTCGACGTAGACGTTGGCGATGACCTGGTGCAGTCGCGCCTTGGCCGAGAACTTCACCGGCCGGCCGCACGACGTGCAGACCGCGGAGTTGCCGGCTTCGATGAGGCGGGTGACGGCCCGGCTCGTCGTGGGTCGGTGCGCAATCGTCATAGGTGAGATATCGGCATGGCGGCGGCGGCCCCTGAGGCTGGGGCCCAAGATTTTCCCCCGGAAACGGCCACGCGGGCTTGACGAGCGACCACTCCGCGTGTGATCGTTCGTGTCGCCGGGGCTCGGGGTGCGTCCGCCGTGCACCCCCGCCCCGGCCTTTCGCGTCCGGCCCGGTGGCCAATGCCAGGGAGACGCAAACGCCCTTCGGCGCTCGCCGCCCCGCCCTTCGCCGCCCGCTCAGGCGGGCGGGCGGACCGAGCTGAGGAAGCTGTGGAACAACGGGAGCATCGACTCCCATGTCGCCGCTGGAGCGCGGAAGGTGAGCGCCAGCTCCCGGCCGCCGCTGTGGAAGGTCAGCTCCACGGCGTGGATGGTCTCCGGCCCCTCCGCGTAGGTGTACTCCCAGAGCGCCGCCACGTTGCCGAGGAAGTTGGCCGGGCTGAGCTGGAGCCGGCGGTAGTCCTGCGGGTGGCGGCCCGAGAGCTCGCGCTCGCGGTCGCGCAGCACGTCCAGGGGGTCGTCACCGGGGTCGCGCCGGTGGTCGAGGCGCAGCTGGGCGGCGCCCGCCGTGTCCCGCAGCAGCACCCCCCGCCCCTCGGGGGCGACCACCCAGGACGGCGGGTGGGAGATGCCCATGTCGGCCGGGGCGTGGCGGTAGGAGATCCACTCGGCGGGGACGGAGCCGGGATCGGTGGACAGCACCGGCCGCTGGGCGGCGGGGATGGTGCTGCCCGAACCGCTGCCCCGGATGGCGCCGTTGGTGACGAGCAGCGCCACCAGCACCCCGATCACGAGGAAGCACAGGCCCACCATGATCGGGCCCCTGCGGCTGTCGGGCGGGGGCCACGAGGGGCTGGCCCGGAAACGGCGAGCTTCGTCGGCCTCCTGGCCGGCGGCGGCCAGGGCCGCCGTGGCCTCGTCGCTGGGATCGAAGGTGCGGGCGTCGCCGAAGGCCTCGCCGAAACGATCGTCGGCGGGCTCGGCCTCGGGCGGCGCCGCCGCCCGCGCCGGCCCGTCGCCGTTCGCCCCCCCCGGCGAGTCGGGTTCGGGGATGGGGGCCTGGTCGAGGTTGGCGCCCGGCAGCCAGACGTCCGAGCTGTCATCGGGCACCTCGCCCGGCGACCAGTCCTGCCAGCCCGGCTCGGCCGCAGCGCTGGGGACGGAGGGCGCCGCCTCCC
>DATLGZ010000292.1:0-9529 GCA_035540235.1 Acidimicrobiales bacterium
GCGTAGAAGAGCCACCGCCCACCCACCGCCATCACTGAGCGGTTGGTCGGGCGGGCCACCCCCTCGACGGCCGCCTCCTCGCTGACCGCCTCGCCCACCCCGAAGGCGAAGGAACCGGCGGTCAGGTGACCGTCGACGCGCGACACCACCCGCCAGTTGACCGTGTACACCCCTCGGTCGAGCGGGCGCAGGCCGACGCGCAGCGTCTGGGGGTCGCCGGGGACGGCCTCCACCGAGCCGGCGCCGTAGGCCCGGCCGCCTCGGTCGAGCACCTGGACCGCGGAGAACGCCAGCTCGGGCGGCTCGGTGAACGTCAGGGTGACCGCAGCCGGCCCTTCGTTCAGCACGTCGCGGGCCTGGGGCTGGGACGCGGTGAGCACGGCGTGGGCGCCAGCGCTGGGGGCGGCCACGAGGACGGCCCCGAGCGCAGCCCCGACCACGGCCAGGGCGAACCAGGCGGCTCTGCCCATGGGTGGTGTCCGGCGGCTCAGACCCCCGTGGACGCCTTGCTGGCGGGCGCGGCCGCCGCCTCTGGCCCACCCCGGCGGCGGGCCGACAAGCCGATGGCGAGCCCGGCCACTCCGGCCACCAGCCCGGCCACGGCCAGCAGGGTGGCTCGGTTGGCCGCGCTCCTGGCGTCGTCCGCCTCGGCCGCCAGCCCGTCGATGCGGGGGTCGACGCGCTCGAGGCGGGCCGCCAGGTCACCGCGGCTCGGGTCCCTGACCGGGAACTCGATCTCCCCCGAGCTCTCGGGCGAGTCGAAGGTGGTGTCCGAGGAGGTGAAGGCCTGGTCGACCTGCTGGCCCCTCACCGTGCCGACGAAGCGGAACGTGTAGGTGCCGGGGCGGGTCGGCACCAGAGGCGCCCGGTACTCGCCGGGCGAGCCGAAGGCGGGGGCCAGCGCCAGAGGGCCGACCCTCTGGTCGCCGAAGGTCACCTCCACCCGGAGGTTGTCACCGACATCGGTGATAGGCCCGGCGGCGTCGCTGAGGCGCAGCTGGACGGCGTTGTAGAAGCCCGTATAGGCGGGCTCGTTGAGCCAGCCCACGACCATCGTGACCGGGCCCACGTTCCTGCGCTCGTGGGCGGACGCGCCTGTCGACAGCGGCCCGGCCAGCAGGGCTGCGCCCAGGGCCGCCGCTGCGAGGCGCGTGAAGCGAGCTCGCATTCGAAGGTTCTCCTTGTTCTCGGCCGGCCGCGACGGGCCGGCTCCTGACCGGTGGACTGCCTGCTCAGGCGGGAAGAACGAGGAGCTGGGGAGGGCCCCGCGCCGGGATGGGTGGTCCCGGCCGCCAGGCCGGCGGGGCCACCGAGGCCCCGGGCCGGAGGGCAGGGACCGTCGCCCGCCGGCGGGACCCGCGGGCGAGGCGGATGCGCTGGCCGAGGCGCACGCCGGCGCGGTCGAGGGAGCTGACGAGAAGGCCGGCGGCCAGACCTATCAGCGCCTGGACCGGCAGTCCCGCCGCCAGCACCCACCCGAGGTCGTGCAGGGAGCCGGATGCGACCAGCCGCTCGGTCACCTCCAGGCCGGCGAAGGCGATCGTCTGGGCGGCGGGGAGGACGAGAATCCAGCGGGCGCCGCCGCCCCGCCCACCCCGCAGGCCCCGGGAGACGCCGAGGAGGAAGGCGAGGCTGAGGCCCAGCACCGCCGCGAAGACGCCAGCCTCGAGTGCCGACGGGAGGTAGTGATGGCCGGTGCGGGCCAGCAGCTCGTGGCGGTCGTGGTGATCAGGCGCTACCAGCGCGTAGCCGGCCACGTGCCCACCGGTGACGCCGGCGAAGACAAGCAGCGGGAAGATGATCAGCTGCCTGCCTGGCTTCATGGCGCCTTCAGCGTAGCGAGGGCACGCCCGCTTCAGTGGCCGACGGCCGTGGACAGCTCGCCCGCCGCCGGCCTGTCGCTCCGCTCGCGGGCCGCGCCCCGTTACCCCTGCTCGACCTCGTAGATCTCGTCGGCCGTGAGGCCATGTGCCTCGCGGTGGCAGGCGTGGGCGGCGTCGGGGTCAGGTGCGTCGACGAGGCAGAAGACCTTGCCCGCCCCCTCGTCCAGCCAGTAGTTGATGTACCTCACGCCGAACCTGTCCTGCACCCGCAGGTCGGCCATGTGGGCGTCGGCGACGTCCTTCGAGGTGGCGCCTTCCGGAAGCTTCTGGTGCACGTCCATGTAGAGGGGCATGGCGTCTCCTTTTGCAGAGGGTGGTCGCGATGGAACCTACGGACCGGACCTTCCTCAAACCTTCCCGGCGGCCCCGGCGGCCCCGGCGGTGGCGAGAGCGTGCTGGTGGCGGCGGCAGCGGGCCGCGTCGAGACGCTGACCCAGCTGCTCGAAGGCGTCGCCGGCGGCCCGCAGCAGCCGGCCCGCCGCCTCCACGTCGCCACCGGCTCGGGCGAGGTGCCCGCGGACCTCGTCGAGCGCGGGGTGCCATCCGCCCCGGGGGTAGTAGGCGGCCACGATCTCCTCGCTCCTTGCCAGATAGGCCGCCGCGCCGGCCAGGTCGCCGGCATCCGCGCAGGCGATGGCGGCCGGGACGGTCAGGTTGACCGAACACGGCGGGCAGGTCTCGAACGGACCGCGAATGCCGCGCCGCGCCTCGTCGACAGCCATCCTGGCGGCGGCGGGGTCGGTGGCCGCTCGGATCGCCGTCCCGTGGACGCGGTCGAGCAGATGGCGGGTGCCCACCGGCGAGCCGCGCGCCGCCGTCAGGGCGCCGGCGAGGGCGGCCTGCGCCTGCTCGAGCGCGCCGCCGGCGAGGTGCGCCTGGGCCAGGCGCTGGAGCGAGAGGCCCACCCCGCACAGGACGCCCACCCGGCGATGCTGCTCCACCGCCGCACGTAGAAGCCCGGTCGCCGCCTCGATGTCGCCTATCAGCAGGTTGGCCTCGCCCAGCAGCGTGGTGGCGAACGCCTCGGCGCGGGGCGCTCCCGCGGCCGCTCCCAGGCGCTGGAGGTCGCGGGCGAACGTCGTCACCTCGTCGTAGGCCACGCCGCCGTCGAGGTACGACTCAGCCACGCACAGGTGGGCGTCGATGACCACGGCGGCCAGACCGGGCGCCAGGTGAGGATCGAGAAGGTCGAGCGACAACCGCTGCGGCCACGCTCCCCGCTCGTGGGCGACCATGGCCAGCACCATCGTGGCGTCGACGAAGTCTCGGAGCTCGGCCGTGGCCTCGGCGAGCCGCTTGGCCTCCTTGCCCGCCTCCTCGGCCTCGTCGATCGCGCCGGTGCACCACAACGCCAGCGCCCGGGCGACGTGGAACTGGGCGAGCAGCGGGGGCGGCACCGACCTCATCGCCGCCAGACCCGCGAAGGCGGCGGCGAACTCGCCGGCGAGGATGAGCGCCTTCGCCAGGCGGACGATGAGGGCGGCCCGGCCGGCTTCGGCGGAGACGGCGATGGCGGCCGAGTAGGCGGCCAGGGCCCGCGGGTCCCCGAGCCCGTTCATGGCGTCGGCCCGGAGCGCCAGCAGGGCGGGGTCGCCCGGGACGATGGCGAGCCCCCGTTCGGCCGTGGCCAGGGCGTCGGCGTGGGCGCCGACTTCGACGGCGTCGCGGGCGGCTCGTGTCAGCCAGGGGGCCGCATCCCGGTCACGCCCGGCCGCGAGGAGGTGGTGTGCGACGCGGGCGGCAGGGCCGCCCAGGCCGGCCAGCCGCTCGGCGGCCTGGGCGTGGGCGGCGGCACGGTCCGCCTCGGGCACGCTCTCGGTGATCCGGTCCCGGACCAGGTCGTGGCGGAAGCGGTAGCTGCTGCCCTGCCGGGCCAGGACCCCGAGCGACAGGCCGGTCTCGAGATCCCCGAGGCCAGGGTCGGGCTCCACCATGGCAAGAGCGGCGTACTCGTCGGCGGTGAACTCCTGGGCCACGACGGCGACCGAGCGAAGGCGCCTCCGGACGTCCTCCGGCAACCGCTCGATGCGCACGTCGACGGCGCCGTACGCGCCCCCTCCCGAGGGCGGCCCGTCGGCGGCGAGCGAGGCGGCGACCTCGAGGGCGAAGAAGGGGTTGCCCTCGCTGAGCTGCCAGGCGAGGCCGAGCTCGGCGTCGGAGAGCGGCCGGTCCAGGACGCCGCCCACGATCGCATCCGTGTCGGCCCGGTCGAGCGCCCCCAGCCCGATCTCGACGGCGATGCCGGCGGCGACCAGCGAGCGGGCCATGGCCGCGACCCTCGGGTCGCGGCCCGGTCGGTACGAGGCCAGGAGCAGGGCTCCACGCCGCGCCGGCGCCCGGGCCAGAGCCTCCGCCAGGGCCAGCGTGTCGTCATCGACGTGGTGGGCATCGTCGAGGAACAGGAGCGACCTCGAGGCGCCCGCCACCCCGGACACCTCCGACAGGAGGTGCAGCAGGGCGTGGCGGTGGACGGCGCCGGCCCCCTGGTCGGGCACGGCGCTGGTGAGCCGGGCGAGGAGGGAGTTCTCCGGATGGCCGAGGGCGTTGGCGAGATAGGGCCGATCGACCATCACCGCCTGGAGGGCCTCGACGAGCGCCCGGTAGGGAACGGACGCCGTCTGCTCGCGCCCGACGGCGGGCAGCACGAGCCATTGCTCGGCCGCCGCCTGCTCGACGAGCTCCTCGCACAGCCGGGTCTTGCCGATGCCCGCCGGCCCGTTGACGAAGATGGCGGCGGGGCGGCCCTCGGCCGCCCGGCGCAGCGTCGCCCGGGCCCGCACCAGCTCGGGTTCCCGCCCGACGAGGGCCGGGCGGGCCCAGCCCGAGGAGGCAGTGCCGACGATCCGGCGGTAGAGCGCCGCCGTCTGCGGGCTCGGCAGCACGCCCAGCTCCCGGGCGAGGACCGTCCGGGCCCGCTGGAACTGGCGGATGGCGGCGTGCAGCCGGCCCTGGCGGAAGTGCTCGCTCATCAGCTCGCGGTGGGCCTCCTCGTCGGTCGGGTCGGCCTCGGCCAGCTCCGCCCACAGGCGACCGGCGCGCAGGAGGTCGAGCTGGAGCCGCTGGACCCGATGGCGCGGAGCTTCCGCCCACTCCTCGTAGCCATCCTGGGGCAGAAGCTCGCCGGCGTACCGGCGCGCCACCTCGGCGCACGCCTCCGGTTCGGCGGAGGCCAGCGCCCGCCGGGCCGCCTGTTCGAGCTCGTCCACGTCGGTCCGGACGTCGGCCGACGGCCACAGCATCGCCAGATCGCCCCGCAGCACCACCGACTCCTTGGAGCCCATCGCCTGGCGGGCGAGGGTGGCCGTCTTGTGGAGGTTGGCCCGAGCGGCCTGGGGCGGGAGATCCGGCCACAGGGCGTCCATGACCTGCTCGGTGGTGCGCTGGTGGTTGTCGGCGAGGGCCAGCAGCGCCACCAGCTGGGCGGCCCGGCGGCTCCTCCAGGCGGTGGCGGCCACCCGCGTCCCGTCGACGACCACCTCGAACCCACCGAGGAGCCGTACTCCGACCACCATGGCCGCCAGTCTCCCACGCCCCTCCCGGCAGGCCCCGGCGCACACCTCGGTACCGTGACCGGTCGAGCACAGCCCGGCGGAGCGGGGAGGATGAGGTGTGGGCCGAGCGCTGACCACGGACCTCTACGAGCTCAACATGGCGGCGAGCTACCTCCGCCGGGGCATGGTGGGGCCGGCGACGTTCAGCCTGTTCGTGCGCCGGCTGCCGCCGGCCCGCGGGTTCCTGGTGGCCGCCGGTCTCGAGGACTGCCTGTCGTTCCTGGAGTCCTTCGCCTTCGACGACGAGGAGCTCGACTGGATGCGGGCGGCGGGCTTCGACGGGGAGACGGTGGCGGCGCTGGCGGCGCTGCGGTTCACGGGCGACGTGCACGCCGTCCCCGAGGGGCGGGTGGTGCTCGCCAACGAGCCCCTCCTCGAGGTGACCGCCCCGCTCCCCGAGGCCCAGCTCGTCGAGACCTACCTGCTCAACCAGGTGAGCCTCCAGACGACCATCGCCACCAAGGCGGCCCGCTGCCGGCTCGCCGCGCCCGGGATGGAGCTGGTCGACTTCGCCCTGCGCCGGGCGCAGGGGATCGAGGCGGGCATGGCGGTGGCCCGCCTGTCGGCCATCGCCGGATTCGCCGCCACCAGCAACGTCGAGGCCGCCCGGCGCTTCGGGCTGGCCCACTCCTACATCGAGGCCTTCCCCAGCGAGGCCGACGCCTTCCGGGCCTTCGTCGAGGACGTCCCTGGACGGAGGACGTTCCTGGTCGACACCTACGACACCGTGGGTGGAGAGCGACCTGGGGGTTCGCCTCGACAGCGGCGACCTGGTGGCCCTCGCCCGCGAGACCCGCCGCCTGCTCGACGAAGCCGGCTTCCCCCAGGTGCGGATCTTCGTCAGCGGCGGCCTCGACGAGCACGACCTTCGCCGCTTCGTCGCCGAGAGGGCGCCCATCGACGCCGCCGGCGTGGGCACCCGCATGGGGGTGTCGGCCGACGCGCCGTACCTCGACAGCGCCTTCAAGCTCGTCCAGCTCGGCGATCACCCCGTCCTCAAGCTGTCAACCGGGAAGGCCACCCTCCCCGGGCCCAAGCAGGTGTGGCGCCGCCTGCCGATCGAGGAGGACGTGCTGGCGACACGCCACGAGCCCGGCCCCGAAGGCTTCGAGCCGCTCCTGGAACCGGTGATGCGGGGCGGCGTGAGGGCCCAGCCGCCGGGCACCATCGCCGCCGCCCGCGCCCGCCTCGACCGTGACCTGGACGCCCTGCCGCCCCCGGCGCGTGACCTCAACGCACCCGTGCCGCCCGTGGTCCGGTTGTCGGACCGCCTGGCCGCCCTCTCCGACACGGTGGCCGGCGAGGTCCGTCAGCGGATCCGCGAGCAACTCGGGGAGTCGTGAGCAGGCCCGCTGGCCCGGTGGCGCAGCGGACCCATGCCCACCGCCCCGTCGGCGCGCGGCAGGGCCGATCGTCCCTGCGGGGACCGAGCCGCCTCCGTCCCGTCAGCCGGACGGTGGAAGTCGACCCCGGCCTTCTCCCCGGGCTGGCTCCCCTTGACCGGACCGGACGGTGAACTGCACGCCGCGTGCACGAGCCGCGCTGGCGACCGTGCTGAAGGTCATGTCCTCGGCACCGAGGGTTTCCAACTCGTGAACGTCGACGGTCACGACCCGGTTGCCCTGCCCGACGACGAGATCGTTGAGCAGCCGGCTCAGGACAACGCTCTGTGGCCCGTCGATCCGCCCCCTCAGGGTGACGACGATTCCTCGGGCCGTTCGAGAGATGCGAGTAGACCACGGTGCTGCGGCGGCGGACGTCGGCATGGACATCACACGCCCCTCTCTTTCGGAGCGGCTGCCTGCTCAACCGCCTTTGTAGCGACTCCTCCTTAGTCCACGCCGGCGCCTTCGTCAAGGGGCCCCTGGCGCGTAAGCCTGTCGGCGGGGGTGGCTCCTGCTCTCCCCCGCTCGTCGTCAGGTCGTCCTGCTGGCGCGGGCGCCCAGCCCGCGGCGGCGGCAGTGGGCCAGCAGGCGGAGCATGGCGAGGTTCTCAGCCTCCATGCCCGCGACCGCTCGCCGTAGCAGCTCCTGGCCCTCCTCGGTGACCGAGTAGACGCGCCGGGGCGGGCCCTGGGAGGACGTGTCCCACGTCGAGCGCAGCTCGCCCCGCCGGTCCATCGAACGGAGCGTGCGGTAGACGCCCGCCATGTCGGGGTTGAGCCCCAGCGTCTCGAGGCGCGGCACCAGGTCGTAACCATGGCTGTCGCGCTCGGCCAGCAGCGCCAGCAGGGCGGTGCGCAGGACCGCCGACCGGCCCGCGGGCCCCTGCGCCTTACCCACCGGCCAGCACCAGCGGGCAGCCCCGGCGGGGGTGGGTGACCACCGCCACCGGATGTCCGTACACGTCGGAGAGCAACTCGTCGGTGAGCACGTCCACGGGCGCGCCGATGGCGGCCAGGCGCCCGCCGTCCATCACCGCCACACGGTCGGCGTGAGCGGCGGCCAGGTTGAGGTCGTGGAGCACGGCGACGACGGCCCCTCCCCGGGCGGCCAGCCCCCGGGCCACGGTCATGGTCAGCTCCTGGTGGCGGAGGTCGAGGCTGGCGGTGGGCTCGTCCAGGAGGACCACCGCGGTCTCCTGGGCCAGCACCCGGGCCAGGCAGACCCGTGACGCCTCCCCACCCGACAGCGACGGGTACGACCGGTCGGCCAAAGCGGCGACCTCGGTGGCCGCCATGGCGGCGGCGACCGCCTTCTCGTCGTCCGCCGAGCGGTCCTTGCACCAGGGCGCACGGCCCAGCTCGACGACCTGGCGGCCGGTGAAGGCGAACTGCAGCAGGCTGGCCTGGGGCAGGACAGCTCGGATGCGGGCCAGCTCGGGCGCCCGGTAACGGGACAGGTCCCGCCCCCTGAGGACGACGGCGCCCGCCGACGGGCGAAGGTCGCCGGCCAGCAACCCCAGCAGCGTGGACTTGCCCGCCCCGTTGGGCCCGGCCACGGCCAGGACCTCGCCCGCCTCGACGGTCAGGCTCACCTGCGACACCAGCCACCGGCGGCCGGCCCGGTAGCCGGCGTCGCGGCACTCCAGGACGACGCTCATGCCCACCCTCCCTGAGCCCGCCGAGTGCGGTGGAGCAACCACAGGAAGAACGGCCCGCCGGCGGCCCCGCTCACCACCCCCAGGGGCAGCTCGGCAGGCACCGCCAGGGTGCGGGCCGCCAGGTCGGCCAGGACCAGGGCCAGCGCCCCACCCACGGCGCTGGCGACCAGGACCACGCGGTGATCGGGCCCGGTCACGAGCCGCACCAGGTGGGGGACGACCAACCCCACGAAGCCGACGATGCCGCTCACCGCCACCGCCGCCCCCGTGGTCAAGGCGGCGAGGGTGATCACGGAGAGGCGGGCCCGCTCCGTCCGCAGCCCCAGGTGGCGGGCCTCCCGCTCGCCCAGGGCGAGGAGGTTGAGGGGGCGGCCGAAGCGGGTCAGGGCCAGCGTGCCGGCCACGAGGAAGGGCGCCGCCGCGCCGAGCGACTTCCACGTCGCTCCGCCCAGGCTGCCGAGCGACCAGAAGACCAGGCTCCGCAGCTGGGCATCGTCGGCGAGGAAGGTGGCAGAGCCGATGGCCGCGCCGGCGATGGCGTTGACGGCCACCCCGCACAGCACGAGCGTCACCACCTCTGTCCGCCCGCCCTGGCGAGCCAGGGCGTAGACGGAGAGGGCGGCCACCAGCGCGCCGGCGAAGGCCGCCACCGGCACCGACGCCGACCCGAAGGCCACCACCCCACCCACGATCACCGCCACCGCCCCAACCGCCGCCCCGCTCGACACGCCGATGATGCCGGGATCGGCGAGAGGGTTGCGGAACACGCCCTGGAGAGCAGCTCCCGAGGCGGCCAGGGCCGCGCCGACCAGGACTGCGAGCAGCACCCGGGGAAGGCGGATGGCCCACAGGACGGCGGCCTGGGCATCGGTGTAGGGCACGCCCACGTCGATGCCGGCGTGGGCGGCCAGGATGGCGACCACCTGGGCGGGCCGGACCGCCACCGCGCCCATCCCGAGGCTGAGCGTGGCGGCGGCGGCGAGGGCGAAGGGCAGGCCGGCCAGCACCGCCAGGCGGCGGCCGCCACGCTCAGCCTCGGGATGGGCGCGGTGG
>DATLGZ010000293.1:0-3585 GCA_035540235.1 Acidimicrobiales bacterium
GTGATCTGGTAGTTGACGATCTTGCCCTGGTCGATCTCCATGTGGTGCACGAGGAGGCCGCGGGCCGCCTCCCAGAACCCCACGCCGATGCGGTTGTCCTTGGGGATGCGGAAGGGGGTGTGGACCCTCGTCTCCCCCGCCCGCCAGTACTCGAACGCCTTGAGCAGGCAGTTCATGGCGATGCAGGCGGTCATGGCCACCACGTAGGCCCGGCCCCGGTTGCGCTCGAGGGCGTTGAGGGTGCGGGGGACCGCCCACATCAGCTCGGTCTCGGGCAGGGCGTGGCGCGGCAGCAGCATGCGCACGCCGTCGCCCGTCGACTCGTAGAAGGGGTTCTGGGGATGGCGCTGGGCCAGGGCGGTGGCGAAGAGCTGGCCGTAGGAGCCGGTCTCGATCGACCGCCGGTCCCACCGGGGGGCGGTGTCCCACGTGTAGCGGTCGCGGAAGTTGGTGGCCGTGGGCTTGGGGATGGTGGTCTTGTTCCACGGGTGGTAGGGCGACAGCGGGTTTCCCAGGGGGTCGGTCTGGTACCTCTGCGGGCCGGTCTTGGTCCAGTCCTCGTAGAACGAGTGGTCGACGAACTCCTCGTAGCCCATGTTGATGTCGGTGAGGTTGGTCGTCACCAGCTTGCCGTCGACGATCATCCCGGGCGTGGCCCAGCGGGAGTTGCCCCACACGTCGGCGTTGGCGTAGCTGGCGTCGTAGACGGTGGAGTCGTCGTAGATGCCGGTCTGGGCCAGGGTCGCGGGGCGGGCGCCCACCCGCTCGTAGTCGGGGTTGGCCTCCAAGAAGAAGTCGCAGATGTCGTCCCAGATGCGGGGCAGGACCTTGGAGAAGTCGATGATCTTGCCCAACTGGGCGTAGTACTCGTTGAACGAGCTGGTGGTGATGGTGGTCGACACCCCGCCGGGGACCAGCGTCGAGGGGTGGGGGAACTTGCCGTACATCAGCTGGCACATGATCCGCCCGACCCGGGTCCACTCGAGGGCCTCGAGGTAGATCTTGCCGGTGAGGGGGTTCATGGCGTCCATGATGTCCTTGATGGTCGTGTAGCCGTGGATGTCGGCGTTGGGCGCCAGCGTCTTCTCGGCCCTGGTGACCAGCTCGGGGTTGGTCACCGACACCAGGGCGGTGGAGTAGTCGGGGCCGGCCAGCAGGCCGAGGTGCAGGGGGCGGTCGTAGAACATCTCGCCGCACTCCCCCAGGTTGCGGACCTCCACCCCCATGGGCGGGGGGACGATCCCGAACGTCTGCTCCAGGCCCAGCGACGACACCGTGGCGTGCACGCCGCCGCACACGCCGCACGCCCGCGAGGTGATGTCGATGGCGTCGCGGGGGTCACGGCCCTGGAGGATGATCTCGTAGCCCCGGAAGAGCATGGCCCGGGCGTGGCACTCCACCGCCTTGCGGCTCTCCAGGTCGAGCACGGTGTGGATGGCGAGAGCGCCGGCCACCCGGGTCATGGGGTCGATCGACCACTCCCGCAGGCGGGGCGGGGCGGCCAGCTGGGCGCCGGGGCCCGAGCGCCGGCGTACGTAGCCCTTGCGCTGGCCGGGCGTGACCGCGAAGGGGTCGGCCACACCGGCGCGCAGGTGCGCCTTGCCGCTGGCGTCGAACTCGATGGGAAGGTTCTTGAAGCACACGGGCAACGCCTCCTGTCCGGGTCAGGTACAGCATGCCATGTTGCTATCAACTCTGTCCGCAGTAATGAGCAACGCTTACAGGCAGGAAGGCTGCGCCAGTTACCCCGATGGGGGCCGCGTCAAACTTGCCCCCCAGGAGCCTCTACGCTTCCCCGGATCAACAGCCGGGCCCGGGCGCCCGGCCGAGCTGGGGGGTTTGCCGAGTGGGGACGATCACCGGGGCGCGCCCGCGCGCCCACCTGGTGGAGGCGCTGGTGCTGGTGGGGCTGGTGGCGTGCGGGAACACCGTGTTCCGGGCCGACGACCGCCCCAACCCCTTCGAGCGCCTGTCGCGGCACGCCCACGCCGCTCAGCCCCGTCCCGTCGCCGCCGCCGGGTTGCTGACGGCCTCCGCCGCCGCCGCCGACACCGACGCCCGCCTGGCCGACGGGGCCGCCTTCGATGGTTCTGCCTTCTTCGCCGCCCACGGGTTCGCCGAGCCGCCTGAGCCGCCGGCGGCGGCCACCCGCCCCCCGCTGGCCATTCCCAAGAGCCCGTCGGAGTGGTTCAACCCCCGGGGCCGCAACGAGGGCACCGAGGGGATCGTCGCCGACCTGGCCGCCCTGGGGATCGCCGACAACCACCCGCTGTACGTCAACGAGTGCTGGGGGCGCACGTGGGGCGCCGCCACCTCCGACCACCACACCTCCCAGGTGCGCTCGTGGGCGTGCGACCTCTCCGTCGCAGGCGTCCACGTGCCCACGCCCCAGGCCCACGAGGCGGCCCGGCGGATCGGCTCCGCCCTCGGCGAACCGGGGTGGACCGGAGGCAACCTGAAGAAGGTCGTAGGCGGGTACCGGGTCCAGGTCCTGTGGATGGTCGCCGGCCACTACGACCACGTCCACATCGGGGTACGCAAGCTCTGAAGCTGAGGCGTCGGCCCCACCGGGGGTGACGGAGCCGCTGGACCCGGACGCCCCCCCGAGCCGGCTTCGCTCCCGTACCCTGGGCGGCCGAGGCCGAGGAAGGGGAACGGGATGGGGCTGATCTCGAAGCTGAAGGGCGAGCTGGTCGACATCATCGAGTGGGTCGACGACTCGCGGACGACGCTGGCGTGGCGGTTCCCCCGCTACAACAACGAGATCAAGAACGGCGCCCAGCTGATCGTGCGGGAGGGCCAGCGGGCGGTGTTCGTCTACCGGGGCCAGCTGGCCGACTCCTTCGACCCCGGCCCCTACCAGCTCACCACCGAGAACCTGCCCATCCTGTCGACGCTGCAGGGCTGGAAGCACGGCTTCAACAGCCCGTTCCGCAGCGAGGTCTACTTCCTCAACACCCGGCCGGTGACCGACATGCGCTGGGGCACCCCCCAGCCCGTCACCGTGCGCGACCCCGACTTCGGCATGGTCCAGGTCCGGGCCAACGGCCTGTGCGTCGTGCGGATCCAGGATGTCGAGGTGTTCCTGCGCCAGGTCATCGGCACCGACAGCGAGGTCCAGGCCGAGGAGATCTCCGAGCTGCTGCGGCGGGTCATCAGCCTCGCCTTCTCCGACATGGTGCTGGCCACCGGCTTGGGGGCGATCGACCTCCAGGGCCGCCAGGTCGAGCTGGCCGAGAAGCTCAAGGAGTTCGTGGCCGAGCGGGTCGACGACGAGTTCGGCCTGGCCATCGTCGACGTCACCATGAACATCTCCCTGCCCGAGGAGATCACCCAGGCCATGACCGCCGGGGTGGCCCGGGGCGTGGAGGAGAAGGGCTACCTGACCAACCTGGGGCCCATCGACCGCTACCAGCAGGTACGGGCGGCCGACGCCATGGTCGCCGCCGCCGGCAACCCCGGGGGGAGCGCCATGGGCGACTTCCTCCAGGCCGGCCTGGGCGTGGCCATGGCCGGCCAGCTCGCCGGCCAGGTGCAGGGGGCGATGGCCCCCACCGCCCTCCGCTGCCGGGGCAGGGCCTCTAC
>DATLGZ010000294.1:0-5163 GCA_035540235.1 Acidimicrobiales bacterium
TCGTCCATCCAGGCAGGCCACGCTCCCGTCGCCTGCCTCCGCCAGGCTGCCTCCATCATCTCGTAGGTCACCCGGCCGAAGAGCAGGGCGTCGGCTCGTTCCAGACCCTCAGCGAAATGGCGATGCAGCTCCTCGTCCGGGCGAAAGACCTGGTGATCGCAGCAGCCGTCGAGGGTGACGTTGATCGAGTACCGGAGGGGTCTCATTGATTGCACTCCCTTGCTGCGGTCGCGGGCGTCAAGCGGACCGTAATCAGACCGGAGCGACCGTCACTTCTCATCGCTCCCCGAGACAGACCCCAAGCCATGGCGCGACCGCGCAGCCGTTCCGTGACAGGGAAGGGCGCTTGCCCTGTCGCCGGGCAGGGACCTATAGAACACCATGGACGGTGCGGCAGCCCCAACGGGGTTCGAACCCGTGTCTCCACCTTGAGAGGGTGGTGTCCTAGGCCACTAGACGATGGGGCCGGGGTTGGGCGGCCCGGCACTGGCGGTGCCGCGTCGTCCGAGCTCGGGGGGGAGGACTCGAACCCCCAATAACAGGGCCAGAACCTGTCGTGTTGCCGATTACACCACCCCCGACCGGGTCCCATCAGACTAGCAGCGGGCTAAGGAGCGGCCATCCGGGGCAGAACTCCGACCATGACGACAGTTCATCGTGTGTTGTACCCCGAGCCGGTCGCCACCCTGGCCGACTACGTGGCCACGGGGGGCGGGAGAGGGCTGGAGGCGGCCCGCTCGGTGGAGGCCGACGTGCTCATCGCCGAGGTCGAAGCGTCGGGCCTGCGGGGCCGGGGCGGGGCCGGGTTCCCCACCGGCACCAAGTGGCGGACGGTGCTGGAGCACGCCTCCCCGGCGGTGGCCACCACGGTGGTGGTGAACGCCGCCGAGGGGGAGCCGGGCACGTTCAAGGACCGCACGATCCTGCGGCGCTGCCCCTTCCACGTCCTGGAAGGGGCCCTGATCGCGGCGCGGACGGTGGGGGCGACCCAGGTGGTGTTCGGGATGAAGGCGACGTTCGAACGGGAGGTGGCCCGGGTGCGGGCCGCCGTCGAGGAGGCCCGGGCCGCCGGCTGGGTCGACGACGGCGTCGAGGTCTCGGTCTTCGAGGGCCCCAGTGAGTACCTGTACGGGGAGGAGACGGCGCTGCTGGAGGCGCTGGCCGGGCGCCAGCCCTTCCCCCGCATCGCCCCGCCCTACCGCCGGGGCGCGCTGGAGGTGGTGGACACCGACGAGGAGGCGGCCAGCGGCAGCGGGCTGGCCGCCCCCGTGAACATGGCCGGCCCCACCGACGAGGACGTGGCCCCGCCCACCCTGGTGGACAACGTGGAGACGCTGGCCAATGTGCCCGCCATCGTGGCCGAGGGGGCGGCGTGGTTCCGCTCGCTGGGCACGGACGAGTCGCCGGGGACGATCGTCTGCACCGTCACCGGGTCGGTGAAGCGCCCGGGCGTGGGAGAGGTGCCCATGGGCACGCCGCTGCGTGACGTGATCGACGCGGTGGGCGGCGGGGCCCGCCACGGGCGGACGATCCGGGCCGTTCTGTCCGGCGTGGCCAACGGGCTGGTGGAGGGCGACCACCTCGACACCCCGGTGAGCTACGAGGCCATGCGCGAGGTGGGCAGCGGTGTGGGGTCGGGCGGGTTCATGGTCTTCGACGACGGTGACGACGTGGCTGCGGTGGTGGCCGGGGTGTCGCGCTTTTTGGCGGTGGAGTCCTGCGGCCAGTGCACGCCGTGCAAGGTTGACGGCATCGCCCTGTCCGACCTGCTGGCCCGCCTGTGCCGGGGCGAGGCCGAGCCCCACGACCTCGACGAGATCGCCAAGCGGGCCGGCACGGTCGGGGACCGGGCCCGCTGCTACCTCGCCCTCCAGCACCAGGCGGTGGTGACCAGCGCGGTGGAGCGGTTCGGGGCCGACCTGCGGGCTCACGTCGAGGGCACGGCCCAACCGGTCGACCCCGTGCTGGTGACGGAGCTGGTCGACGTGGACGGCGGCAAGGTCACCCTCGACGAGCGCTTCCGGGACAAGCAGCCGGACTGGACCTACGGCGACACCTACTCGGGCAAGGCGCCCGCCGACGTCCATGGCGAGCACCGCCTAGCCGACCCGCAGCCGTGAGGAGGGTGCAGAACGTCGAAAGCGGGCATGAACCGTGCCAGGAACTCACGACCAAGGAAGGGCGATGACTACGGACAGAACACGAGCTGGGGCGGGACTGGTGGCGGTGGCGGGCGTGGTCGTCATGCTGGCCCTGCTGGCGGGCCCGGCCGGCGCCCAGACAAGCGGCGGGGCGGTGGCCACCAACGGGTCGGTGGCGAGCGGCAGCGCCCACGCCCACAACAACTCCACCGCGTCCGGTGACGCCACCGCGGTGAACGACTCGACGGCCTCGGGGGACGCCCACGCCCGCGACGGGTCCACGGCTTCGGGCTGCTCGACGGCGATCGACCACTCCACCGCCTCCGGCGGCGAGTGCCCACCGCCGCACCGGCCCGGCCCGGGCCCCGCTCCCAGCCCCGGCCCCGGCGCCGTCGGGGTGGGCGTGGGCGTGGGCGTGGGTGCCGCCGCGCCCCGGCCGGCGGCGGCCACCCCGGCCCGCCTGGCCCTCACCGGCGACTGGTCGACCCCGCTGGCAGGGGCGGCGGCGGCGGCCGTGGCCCTGGGTGTGGTGCTGATGGTGGCCGGCTCCGACCGCCGGCGGGCCTCGTCGGCGGCCTGATCCCATCCCAGATCCGGGGCCAGACGCGACGGCGCCCGCCCCCGCGGGCGGGCGCCGTCGCCTGCCTGGCCGGCCGGCTCAGGCCAGGAACTTCTCCTTGAGGGCGCTGCACACCGTCTGGGTGATGGCCCCGGTGACGAGGTAGGGGTCGCAGTTGGCGTTGGGGCGGCGGTCCTCGATGTAGCCGCTCTTGTCCGCCTCCACCTGCCAGGGGATGCGCACCGACGCCCCCCGGTTGGACACGCCGTAGCTGAACTCGTTCCAGGGAGCCGTCTCGTGCAGGCCGGTGAGGCGCCCCTCGATCCCGAACCCGTACTGGTGGACGTGGTCCATCGCCTTCTCGCCCAGGGCCTCGCAGGCGGCGATGATGGCGTCCCAGCTCGAGCGCATGGCCTTGGTGGAGAAGTTGGTGTGGGCCCCCGCCCCGTTCCAGTCGCCCTTGACGGGCTTGGGGTCGAGGGTGGCCGACACGTTGAACTCCTCGGCGGTGCGGTACAGCAGCCACCGGCCCATCCACAGGTGGTCGGCCACCTCCAAGGGGCTGCCGGGGCCGATCTGGAACTCCCACTGGCCGGGCATGACCTCGGCGTTGATGCCGGAGAGCAGCAGGCCGGCCTGGAGGCAGTTGTCCATGTGCTTCTCGACGATCTGGCGGCCGAAGATCTCGTCGGCCCCGACGCCGCAGTAGTAGCCCCCCTGGGGCGCCGGGAAGCCCCAGTCGGGAAAGCCGAGGGGGCGGCTGCCGGCGAAGAAGGTGTACTCCTGCTCGATGCCGAACCACGGCTCCTGGTCGCCGAACTCCTCGGCCACCGCCCGCAGGCCGGCCCGGGTGTTGGTCGGGTGGGGCGTCATGTCGGTGAGCAGCACCTCGCACAGCACCAGCACGTTGTGCCCGCCGCGGATGGGGTCGGGGCAGCTGAACACCGGCTGCAGCACGCAGTCGGAGGCGCTCCCCGGCGCCTGGTTGGTCGACGACCCGTCGAAGCCCCAGATGGGCAGGTCGGCGCCGTCAGGGAGGATCTTGGTCTTGGAGCGCAGCTTGGCGGTGGGCTCCGTGCCGTCGATCCAGATGTACTCCGCTTTGTAGGCCACGGACTGGTTTCCCCTTCTAGGTCTTCGCCGGGCCTCCCCCGTGGAGGCCGCGCATGGGCGGCGACAGTCTGGCCGCCCTCTCTTGCCGGACCGATTCGGGAATGTGAACGGAGCATGAACTGGCGCCCCGCCCGGCCGGCTCGCTACCGGTGCTCGGGGTTGTCGTTGTCCCAGCGGCAGCCGGCGTCCCACTGCGAGCGCTGGTTGCCGTGGGCGGGGATGCCGCCCCCGTCCTTCAGCATGCGGGCCAAGTGGAGCAGGTTCCACGTCATGAACGTGGTGTTGCGGTTGGTGAAGTCGTTCTCGGGGCCGCCCGAGCCGGGGTCGAGGTAGGAGGGGCCGGGGCCGGCCTCGCCGATCCAGCCGGCGTCGGCCTGGGGCGGGATGACGTAGCCCAGGTGCTGGAGGGAGTAGAGGATGTTCATGGCGCAGTGCTTGACGCCGTCCTCGTTGCCGGTGACCAGGCAGCCGCCCACCTTGCCGTAGTAGGCGTACTGGCCGGCCTCGTTGAGCAGGGCGGAGTTGCCGTAGAGCCGCTCGATGACCCGGTTGCACACCGACGACTTCTCGCCCAGCCAGATGGGCGTGCACAGCACGAGGATGTCGGCCGCCTTGACCTTCTCGTAGATGGCGGGCCACTCGTCGCTGGCCCAGCCGTGCTCGGTCATGTCGGGGTAGACGCCGGTGGCGATGTCGTGGTCGACGGCCCGGAGGAGCTCCACGCCCACCCCGCTGCGGCGCAGGATCTCGATCGACCGGGCCGCCAACCCCTCG
Source organism: Acidimicrobiales bacterium (assembly GCA_035540235.1). Taxonomy (GTDB): domain Bacteria; phylum Actinomycetota; class Acidimicrobiia; order Acidimicrobiales; family AC-14; genus JBFMCT01. The sequence continues at coordinate 4,588 of DATLGZ010000294.1, forward strand.
GTGTGGGACACGTCGGGTGACCGCTTGAGCGTGCAGCTGATGTACAGCGCCCGCAGGTCGGTGAAGTCCCACCGGCTCTGCTCGCACTCCTGGGCCTGCTGGTCGGTCAACGTCACGGTGCGCCCCCCTCCTGTCCGGTGCCGTCCCGTCCGTCTGCCGGGGGCGGCCGCCGTTACAGCGCGCATTCTCGTGCCGCTCAGGCGCTTGCCCAAACCCGATCGACGAACTTGTTGTCAATGCAAGCGCCTCCGACCGAGCGAGCGCCAGCGAGCCGGGCGGGGATGGGGGAGCACGGCACAGCCGTGCGGCGGGGGCGCAGCCCCCGAGGCAATCAGGTGCTTTCCTGCCCACCCTCCAGCTCGTCGGCCGCCGACAGCCACCGTTCCTCCGCCTCCGCCACCCGAGCCTCGGCCCGAGCCAGGTCCTGGGCCAGGGCAGCCAGGGCCACGTGGTCGGCGGGAGGGGCGGCGGTGAGGGCGGCCGACAGGGCGTCGCGGGCCTGGGTGGCCGCCTCCAGCTCCCGCTCGGCCTGGTCCAGCAGGCGCCGCAAGGTGCTGGGCGAGCGGGAGCTGGAGG
>DATLGZ010000295.1:0-1825 GCA_035540235.1 Acidimicrobiales bacterium
ACCGTGGTGGGGGGCGGGAGGGCCCGATTGGTGAAGCGGGCATGGGTGGTGCCCATGCCGACCCGGACGGTCACGCGCGCCCCGGCCAGGTTGGGGCTCCCCTCGAGCCGGTCGCCGGGAAGGACCTCGATGGCCGACACCTCCGTGCCGGGCGGGACCGCCTCCACGATCGCCACCAACGAGCCGACCGGGAAGGTGCCGGCCACCGAGCAGGCGCCGTCGGGTGCGGGCCCGGCTGGCACGCTCACGGCCGTGCCACCCACGTCGAAGGTGAACCGTCGACCTTCAGTGACACCTGAGCCTGCGACCTTGCAGACCTTGACGACGCCGGCGTCGAACCGGTTGGAGAAGGTGACGATCGTCTCGGTGGAGACGTCGCCCGCTACCACCCGGACCGTCGCCTCCCTCCCGGGAAGGTCCAGGCGCACCAGGCGGTCGGCGGGCCAGGTGGCGATACCGGTCACGGTCACGCCGGGCCGCGGGCGCTCGACGACCTTCACCTCCCCGGCCGGGACCTGGAGAGCGGGCGAGCACGAGCCCACCGGGACCTCCACGGTGCGGTCTGCCACCTCGAAGACGAAGGTCCCGGTGACGCCGTCGCCGTCGGCCGCCTTGCAGACCTCGACGAAGCCCAGGCCGGCGCCGGCGCCCGCTCCCGCCGGCGGGTCCATGCCCAGGAGAACGCCGAACGACAGCAGGCAGGAGAGCAGGGCCAGGAGGGCCCGGGTCAGCGCGCCGGCCCGGGCCGGGCCGCGACGGGGCGCCCCAGCGCCAAAGTCCTGCCGCTCACCCGTAAAAGGTCGCCGCTTCACGCACCCAGCCAAGAGAGAAAGAGAACCGCGGGACTGTAGATGGCGCCGCCCCACGCAATCAAGGAATGCCCCGGACCCTGACTGCCGGGGATGACATGAATACGTGTGCGCCCAGCGTGCGGGCAAGGAAATAACACCCCTTCCGGTAAATAGCATGCGCGTGCGGCCGCATCCCCGTCACGAGCGCTGCGCCAGCCGGCCGCCTGCCACGTCCGTGACACACCCTTGCCACGGGGCCGGCTCTGGGCGTCGCGGCGGGTGACCGGCCGGTCCGGGGTATGGCACACTGCGCCTAACTGGGGGAAAGCGAAGGTGAACTTGGATCGTGCCGGGGTCTCGCGACTCGACCCCGATTCGTGGGTGCTTCAGGCTGAGGCCGCGGCTGTCGCCGGCTGTTCCGTGAGCGTGATACGGAAGTGGAGGAGGGCCGGCGCGGTCGCCGAGCGCACCCGTACGAGCTCGGGCGGCATGAAGCGGATCGAGGTGCGGCTGGGAGACGTGCTCGCCAAGATGCAGGACTCGATGCCGGCCAAGGCGGCCCACGCCATGCAGGTCGTTCGAGAGGCCCGGGCGGGCGGGGCGCCGGCCGTACCGGCCTCGGCCGTGGAGGCGCCCCCGCCGCCGGGGGCCGGCTCGCCTGCCGGACGCACTCCCCCGGTGGAGAGGGTGCTGGGGCCGGCCGGCGTCGAGGTGTTCGTCCAGCACATCGTGGCCGCCGAGCGGCGGGCGGCCAGCGTGGAGGCCGAGCTGCGAGCCAACCAGGTGATGACCGAGCTGCTGCGGGAGCGGCTCGCCGTCCTAGAGGCGGAACGAGGGCGGTCGCGAGTGGCGGGCCACGGGCGGGGCAACGGCTCCGGAGGCGAGTCGGTCGGCCGGCTGGCGGCCGAGTTCCGCGGCTTCCGGCAGCGCTTCGAGGAGCTGGAGCGGACAGGGGTGCGCCATGACGCCCAGCAGCGGCTGACCGCCCGGCTCACCTACGACGCCGCCCTTCTCTGCCTGTGCGCCGCCGCCGG
>DATLGZ010000296.1:0-7297 GCA_035540235.1 Acidimicrobiales bacterium
CTCCTGCACCGCCACCTGGCCGACGATCGACGTGCCCCCGTTGCCGTCGGGTGAGCGCAGCTCGGCCTTGAGGATGACGGCCTCGGTGGTGGCGGGCAGCACCCGTCCCGCCGCCCCCAGGACCCGGCCCGCCTCGAGCAGGGCCAGCGAGAAGTCGCCGGTGGCCTCGGCCAGGCCGGCGAGCACCAGGTTGCCGAAGGCGTGGCCCTCCAGCTCCCCGGCCGCGAACCGGTACTCGAAGGCCGATGTCCACGGGGACCCGGGATCGGAGAGGGCGACCAGGCAGCGGCGCAGGTCGCCGGGCGCAGGGATGCCGAAGGCGGCCCGCAGCCGGCCGCTCGACCCGCCGTCGTCGGCCACCGACACGATGGCGCACACCTCGCCGGCGTAGCGGCGGGCGGCCTGGAGGCTGGCGGCTAGGCCGTGGCCGCCGCCCAGCGCCACCACCGCGGGGCCCTCCCTGCTTCCGCTCATCCTCCCAAAGTCGCCCACCGCCCGGCGATGCGCAAGGGGGTCGTGGGGCTCAGCGGCCGACGTCACGGTGCGTGACGGCGGGGTCGAACCCCCGCTTGCGGAGCAGGTTGGCCAGCTCCTCGGCGATGACGACCGAGCGGTGGTTGCCGCCCGTGCACCCCACCGCCACCGAGAGGTAGGCCTTGCCCTCCCGCACGTAGGCCGGCAAGAGGAGCTCGAACAGCTCGTCGAGGCGGGCCAGGAACTCCTTGGTCTCGGGTTGGTCGAGCACGAAGTCGCGCACCGGCCGGTCGACCCCCGTGAGCGGCCGCAGCTCGTCGACCCAGTGAGGGTTGGGCAGGAACCGGCAGTCGAGCACCAGGTCTACGTCGAGAGGAAGCCCGTGCTTGTACCCGAACGAGATCACGCTCGTGCGCATGCGGTTGCCGCTGTCGCGGGCGAAGAGCTCGAGCAGCCGGTCGCGGAGCTGGTGGACGTTGAGCTCGCTGGTGTCGACCACCACGTCGGCCTCCGACTTGACCGCCTCGAGCACTGCCCGCTCCTGCTGGATGCCCTCGAGCAGGCCCTCGGCGTCGCCGTAGGGGTGACGGCGGCGGGTGTTCTCGTAGCGCCTCACCAGCACCTCGTCGGAGGCCTCCAGGAAGAGCACCCGCACCTGGGGCGACGACCGCCGCAGCTGGTCGAGGGCGGGGCGCAGCTCGTCGAGGTACTGGCCGGTGCCCACGACCAGGGCGACCCTCTCGGTGGACGACCCCGGCGACTCGACCAGCTCGGTGACCTTGGCGATGAGGGCGGGTGGCAGGTTGTCGATGACGAACCACCCCAGGTCTTCGAAGGTGTCGGCGGCCTGGGAACGGCCCGCGCCCGACATGCCGGTGATGACCAGGTACTCGCTCATGCGACCTTGATGGCGGCGAACACGAGCCCCGCCGTGCCGAACACGAGCGGGACGTTGGCCCACAGGAACCGCGGGACCTGGCCGTCGACCTTGGCCCCCAGCGCGGCCATGTCGGTCTTCAGCTCCGTGCGCAGCTCGGCCATCTCGCCCTTCAGCTCGGCCCGCAGCTCCGCCATCTCGCCCCGGAGCTCGCGCATCTCCCCCCGGACCTCGGCGATCTCGCCCCGCAACCCCGCCATCTCGCCCCGCAACTCGGTCCGGAGCAGGACCAGGTCGGGGCGGCGGGTCACGTCGTCCCAGCCCTGGGGCGGGAGCAGGCGCATCAGCGTGGTGGCCGGGCCCTCGCCCAGGTTGGTCTCGAGGGCGGCGTAGAGGTGCTGGCGGTCAGCGTCGGAAGGGTCAGCGTCGGAAGGGTCAGCGTCGGAAGGATCACGGTCGGAAGCCATGGCTGGCGCTCCCTCTGCGAGGGGCAGGCAGAGGGGGAAGTGTCATGCATGAATGATAGCGGAGGGGTGTGACGTTCAGGGCGAGCGCTCCGCCAGCAGGAACAGGAGGCGGGGGATGGTGGCGGCGTCGCGGTACTCGGCGGCCCGGGCGAGGAAGCCGGGGGGCGGGGCGGGCTCCTCCATGCGGCGGACGTAGAGGCCGGCGGCGGCCATGGCGTTGACGTAGCGGGAGAGCGGGCGGTGGACGAAGGGCAGGAACACGTCCTTCTCGACCTCCTCCATGGCCTTGTCCTCCACCAGGTAAGGGCCGATGCGCCAGTACTGCTCGTCGAGGATGTGGTCGTCGATCCAACCCGAGCCGGGGGCCTGGAGGAGAGGGTGGTTCAGGAAGAACAGGAAGCGCCCGCCCGGTCGCAGCACCCTTCCCACCTCGGCCAGCGCCCCGTCGGCGTCGTCGATGTGCTCGAACACCAGGCAGGCCACCACCGCGTCGAAGGCGCCGGCGCCAAAGGGCAGGGCGGCCGCCCCGGCCCGGGCGTAGGAGGGCCCGCCGCCCCGTTCCCGGGCCACCGCCAGCTGGGCCCACGACGGGTCGGCGCCCACCACCCGGCGGGCGCCCACCGGCGGGCCGGCCGCCAGCCGGGCGAGCTGGCCCTCGCCCGTCCCCACGTCGAGCACCGAGGTCGAACCGGACAGGTGCTCGGCGGCCAGGGGCAGGATCTGCTCCTCGTACTCGGGGTCGGCCCCGGCGGTGAACCCCTGCTGCCACCAGCCGGCGTGCTCCTCCCACGGGTCGGCGGTCATGGGGTGGCGGCCCGCTCGCGGTGGAGGGCGTCGTAGACCGCCTGGCCCACGGCGTCGGGAAGCCAGGGCAGGGCGAGCAGGGCCTCGACCGGCGCCGCCTTGAGGGCGGCCATGCCGCCCACCTCCTTGACCAGCCGCTTGCGCCGCACCGGCCCCAGCCCGGGCACGTCGTCGAGCGCGCTGCGGGTCATCCGCTTGGCCCGCAGGGTGCGGTGGTAGCCGATGGCGAACCGGTGAGCCTCGTCGCGGACGCGCTGGAGGAGGTAGAGCGCCTCCGACTGCCGGGGGATGCGGACGGGATCGGCCAGGCCGGGCAGGAACACCTCCTCGAACCGCTTGGCCAGGGCGGCCACCGCGATCTCGCCGTCCAGACCCAGCCGCTCGACCACCTCGATGGCCACGTTGAGCTGCAGCTTGCCGCCGTCCACGAGCAGCAGCTGGGGCGGGTAGGCGAAGCGATGGGGCCGGCGGTCGCTCGCCACCGGCGCCCCCCGCTCGTTCAGCAGGGCCGTGAGCCGGCGGGTGAGCACCTCCTCCATGGCGGCCAGGTCGTCGTGAACCGACGACTCGCGGATCTTGAACCGGCGGTAGTCGGCCTTCTTGGGCAGGCCGTCCTCCATCACGACCATGGAGCCGACGTAGTCGCTGCCCTGGATGTGGCTCATGTCGAAGCACTCGATGCGCAGGGGTGCCGTGGGAAGGTCGAGGGCCTCCTGCAGGGCGTTGAGGGCCCGGGCCCGGGCGTTGTGGTCGGACGCCCGCTTGAGCCGGTGGCGGGTGAACTCCTCCCTGGCGTTCCGGGTGACCGTGGCCAGCAGGGCCCGCTTCTCACCCCGCTGGGGGGCGCGGATGGAGACCCTGCCGCCGCGCTGCTCGGCCAGCAGCTCGGCGTAGAGGTCGATGTCCTCGGGCTCCTCGGGCACCAGCACCTCCCGCGGCACCCCGGCCGGGCCGGGCTCGGCGTACAGCCCCTCCAGCACGTGGCCCATGAGCTGGGGGCCGGTCACGTCCTCCACCTTGTCGAGCACGAAGCCCTTGCGGCCCACCACCCGGCCCCGGCGCACGTAGAACACCTGGACGGCCGCCTCCAGCTCGTCCCCCGCCACGCCGATCACGTCGAGGTCCTCGGGCCGCTCGGTGACCATGGCCTGCTTCTCGATGACCTTGCGCACGGCGGTGAGCCGGTCCCGCAGCCGGGCGGCCCGCTCGTACTCCTGCACGTCGGCGGCACCCCGCATCTCCTGCTCCAGCCGGCGCACCACGGGTTGGGTCTCACCGTCGAGGAAGTCGATGAGGTCGGCCACGAGCCGGTCGTACTCGGCCCTCTCCACCTCGCCGACACATGGCCCGGTGCACTTCTCGATGTGGAACAGCAGGCACGGCCGGCCCAGCCGGTGGTGGTGGTTGAACTTGTTGTCGGAGCACGTGCGGATGGGGAACGTGCGCAGCAGCAGGTCGAGCGTCTCCCGGATGGCGTAGGCGTGCCCGTAGGGCCCGAAGTAGCGGACGCCCTTGCGCTTCTGGCCCCGCATGACCATGGCCCGGGGCCACTCGTCGCCGGTGGTGACGGCCAGGAACGGGTAGCTCTTGTCGTCCCGCAGGCGGATGTTGAAGCGGGGCCGGTGCTGCTTGATGAGGCTGTACTCGAGCATCAGAGCCTCAACGTCGTTGCGCACCTGGATCCACTCCACCGACTGGGCCGCCGCCACCATCTGGGCGGTGCGGGGCGGGAGGTGGGCGGGGTTGACGAAGTAGTTCGAGAGCCGGCTCCGCAGCGACTTGGCCTTGCCCACGTAGATCACCCGGCCGTCGGCGTCCTTGAACTGGTAAGACCCCGGGGCGTCGGGGATCGTGCCGGCCGAGGGCCGCTGGAGCATGCCTCCAGTCTACCGATGCCGGATTCGATATCATTGAGCGGTGGACGCGGCGACGTGGGTCAACCAGGCCCGGCGGGCGGCGGGCTTTACCCAGCGGGAGCTGGCCCGCCGCAGCGGCGTGCCCCAGTCGGCCATCGCCCGCATCGAGCGGGGGCAGCAGGTCCCCCGGGCCGACACCCTGGGCCGCCTCCTGGGCGCCTGTGGCTTCGAGCTCCGCCTCGGCCCCAAGCGGGGCGGCGGCGTCGACCGCAGCCTCATACAACGCTGGCTCTCGGTGCCGCCTGCCCAAAGAGCCGAGTGGGGCGCCGCCTACGGGCGGCTGGGGCAACGGCTCCGCTCCGCTCGGCGTGTGTCGTGACGCCGTTCGATCCCCTGTTGGCGCTGCGGGTGCTGCACCGGCACGACGTACGGTTCGTCCTCATCGGTGGCTTCGCGGCCGGCGTGATGGGCGCACCCCTCAACACCAACGATCTCGACATCTGCCACGAACGCACGACACTGAACCTCGACCGGCTGGCGGCCGCCCTGGTGGAGCTGGGGGCCCGGCTACGAGTGGCCCATGTCGACGAGGATCTCCCGTGCCTGCTCGACAGCCGCACGCTGGCGGCGGGCGACTCGTTCACGTTCCAGACCGACGCCGGCGACGTCGACGTCCTGGGGACGCCCAGCGGCACCGGAGGCTTCCGCGATCTCGACGCCGCCGCCTCGACCTACGACCTGGGGGGCGGGCTGCTGGTGCGGGTCTGCAGCCTCGATGACCTCATCCGCATGAAGGAGGCGGCCCACCGCCTCAAGGACGAGGCCCACCTCCACGTCCTCACGGTCCTGCGGGACATGCAAGCCCAAGCGAACCCGCCGTCCTGGCAGTAACCTGGCCCTACACCGGGCCTGGTACCCCGGCGACATCTGCTCCGTGGCCGACAACCCCGCGGTGGGCGACCAGGCTGTCCCCGCCGGCCGAGAAGCGGAGCTTCAAAGCGGAGGGCAACCATGTCCTTGAAGTCGACGCCGTTCCGTGTTCAGGCGGCGCTCCCTGACCGGTACGTCAACGCGTCCCCAGACAGGCTGGCCGAGTGGATCGGAGCGGCCAAAGCCGCCCTGGGCGACCGGCTGCTGGTGCTCGGGCACCACTACCAGCGGGACGAGGTGATGCGCTGGGCCGACGCCCGGGGCGACTCGTTCGGCCTCTCCCGGCTCGCCGCCTCCAGCTCGGGAGCCGACTACATCGTGTTCTGCGGCGTCCACTTCATGGCGGAATCCGCCGACATCCTCACCGCCGAACACCAGTCCGTGGTACTGCCCGACCTCAACGCCGGCTGCTCCATGGCCGATATGGCCGACCTCGACTCGGTGGAGACGGCCTGGGAGGAGCTGGCCGCCGTCACCGACATCGAGCGAGTCGTGCCCATCACCTACATGAACTCGTCCGCCGCCCTGAAGGCGTTCGTGGGTCGCAACGGAGGGGCGGTGTGCACGTCCTCCAACGCCCGGTCGGTCATCTCGTGGGCGCTCGAGCGGGGCGACAAGCTGCTGTTCTTCCCCGACCAGCACCTGGGCCGCAACACCGCCTACCAGCTCGGGTTCGGGGCGGGCGACATGCGGGTCTGGAACCCGAAGCTCGACCTGGGCGGCCTCGAGGACGCCGACGTCAAGGAGGCCACCTTCCTGCTTTGGAAGGGCCACTGCTCGGTGCACCAGCGGTTCAAGGTCGAGCACGTTGCCTCCTTCCGCCAGGCCCATCCGGGCGGGATGGTGGTGGTCCACCCCGAGTGCGCCCACGAGGTGGTGGCCCTGGCCGACCAGGTCGGCTCCACCGACTTTCTCATCAAGGCGGTGAAGGCGGCCCCGGCCGGGTCGGTGATCGGCGTGGGGACCGAGATCCACCTGGTGCAGCGGCTGGCGGCCGAGCACCCCGACCGCACGGTGGTGTCCCTCGATCCCCTGGTCTGCCCGTGCTCGACGATGTTCCGCATCGACGCCGCCCACCTGGCGTGGTGCCTGGAGAACCTCGTGGCCGGCACGGTGGTCAACCGCATCACCGTCGACCCGGAGACGGCGGCGTGGGCCCGCGTCGCCCTCGAGCGGATGCTGGAGATCGTCTGAGCGATGCCCGACATCTCCTTGGTCACGGTCACGTTCGGGGACGAGCTGTCGGCCACGCGGGTCGGCACCGGGCTGGAGGCGGCCCAGCGGTCGGCCGGCGACCCGCCGGTCGAGGTCATCGTGGTGGCGGTGGGCCCCGACGGTCGGGCCGCCGCCGAGCAGCTGGTGGGCCTCACCAAGCTCAGCAGCCTGAAGCCCGAGATCGTCGAGGTGGAGGCGGGCGCCGGCTTCGCCCGGGCCGCCAACGTGGGGGTGGCCAAGGCGTCGGGCGACATCGTGGTCGTGGCCAAGCCCGAGGTCTCGTTCCACCAGCGGTTCCTCAAGCGGCTGCGCACCGAGGCGGCGGAGCGGTGGGACTTCCTCGCCCCCGCCGTCCGGGAGGGCGAGGACGGCAAGGTGCCGGCCGGGGTCACCAAGCGCACCCGGGCCCACCGGCTCGTGCCCGTAGACAACCCGCCCACCCAACCGCAGGCGGTCACGTCGGGCAGCGGGGCGTGCGTGATCGTGCGCCGCCACGTTCTCGACCGCCGAACCGCTGAGGTGGGCGGGCTGTTCGAGGAGGCGTTCGACACCGCCGGCGAGCTCGACCTCTTCTGGTGGGCGGAGAAGGAGGGCCTGGTCGTGCGCTACGTGCCGACGCTGATGGTCGGCAACGCCGTGGGCCAGTACGTGATCGAGACGGCCGACGAACGCCG
>DATLGZ010000297.1:0-2763 GCA_035540235.1 Acidimicrobiales bacterium
GTGCTGGTCGGCTTCGCGGCGGAGACGTCGGACGTGGTCGCCTCCGCCCGCCGCAAGCTGCGGGAGAAGGGCCTCGACCTGGTCGTGGCCAACGACGTGTCGGGGCCGGGGGCCGGCTTCGACGCCGACACCAACGCCGTCGTGCTGGTCGCCGCCGACGGGAGCGAGCACACTGTTGGCCTGTCCGACAAGCGGGAGGTGGCGCGCGCCGTGGTCGATGCCGTCGTCCTCCTCACGAGGAGCGCGCCGTGACCAACCGATCCACGTTCACGTCCGAGTCCGTCACCGAGGGCCACCCCGACAAGATGGCGGACCAGATCTCCGACGCCATCCTCGACGCCATCCTGGCCGAGGACCCCATGGGCCGGGTGGCGTGCGAGACGTTGCTCACCACCGGGCTGGTGGTGGTGGCGGGGGAGATCACGACCAAGGCCTACGTAGACATCCCCAAGATCGTGCGCCAGACGGTGTGCGAGGTGGGCTACGACCGGGAGTCCTACGGCTTCGACGGCAACACCTGCGGCGTGATCACCGCCATCGACGAGCAGTCGCCCAACATCGCCCAGGGGGTCGACACGGCCTACGAGGTGCGCTCGGGCAAGTCGGAGGACGACCGCATCGACGCCCAGGGCGCAGGCGACCAGGGGATGATGTTCGGCTACGCCTGCGACGAGACCGACGACCTCATGCCCCTCCCGATCTGGCTGGCCCACCGCCTGGCCCAGCGGCTGGCCGAGGTGCGCAAGGCGGGCGTGCTGCCCTACCTCCGGCCCGACGGCAAGACCCAGGTGTCGATCGACTACGAGGACGGCCGCCCCGTCCGCCTCCGCACGGTGCTCATCTCGTCGCAGCACCAGCCCGGGATCGACGTCGAGACACTGCTCAAGCCCGACCTGCGGGAGCACGTGATCCACCCGCTGCTGCCGCCCGAGCTCGCCGACGACCGCTATCAGCTGCTGGCCAACCCCACCGGCAACTTCGAGCTGGGCGGGCCCCACGCCGACACCGGCCTGACCGGCCGCAAGATCATCGTCGACACCTACGGGGGCGCGGCCCGCCACGGGGGCGGGGCCTTCTCGGGAAAGGATCCGAGCAAGGTCGACCGCTCGGCGGCTTACGCCGCCCGCTGGGTGGCCAAGCACATCGTCGCCTCGGGCGCGGCCCGCCGGGCCGAGCTCCAGGTGGCCTACGCCATCGGCGTGTCGCACCCGGTGTCGATCATGGTGGAGACGTTCGGCACCGAGACCGTCGACCCCGCCAAGATCGAGGCCATGGTGCGGGAGGTGTTCGACCTCCGCCCGGCCGCCATCATCCGCGACCTCGACCTGCGCAAGCCCATCTTCCGGCGCACCGCCGCCTACGGGCACTTCGGGCGGTCGGACAAGGAGTTCTCTTGGGAACACCTGAACCGCCTGGACGACGTGAAGCGAGCCCTCGCCCTCACGTAGCACGGGTCATCCTCGACGTCGTCGCCCTGGCCGGGCGGCGGTTCGACTACTCCATCCCCCCGGCCCTGGCCGGCCGCGTCCCGGTCGGGACGGTCGTGCGCGTCCCGCTCCACGGCCGCCGGGTGCGGGGGTGGGTGGTGGAGCTGGCTTCCGAGCCGGAGACCGACCGGCCCCTGCTGCCTCTCGCCAAGGTGTCGAGCGCCGGCCCGCCTACCGACCTGGTGGAGCTGGCCGGGTGGGCGGCCTGGCGCTGGGCCGGCCCCGTCACCCGCTTCCTCACCACGGCCACGCCCCTCAGGACGGTCCCACCCTCCACCCCATCCCGGACCACCGGAGCGCCGGCCGGCGGGGGTCCCGGTCCCCGGCCCCGCATCGTCCGGGTGCCCCCCTCGGGGGACGTGCTGGCGGTGGTGGCCGACGCCCTGGAGGCGGGTGGGAACGGAGGCGGGGCGCTGGTGCTGGCGCCGTCGCTGGCCGAGGCGGCCATGCTCGCCGCCTGGCTGCGGCGGGCGGGACGGGAGGTGGCCCTGATGCCCCGTGAGTGGGCCCGGGCCGCCGCCGGCGGCTGCGTGGTGGTGGGGGCCCGGGCGGCGGCGTGGGCGCCGGCGCCGGCCCTGGCCGCCGTCGTGGTGGTGGACGAGCACGACGAGGCCTACCAGGAGGAGCGGGCCCCGACGTGGAACGCCCGCGACGTGGCGGTGGAGCGGGCCCGGCGGGCGGGAGCGGTCTGCGTGCTGACGTCTCCGTGCCCGTCCCTCGAGTCGCTGGCGGCGGGCGAGGTGGTGGTGCCGGAGCGGGCCGGCGAGCGAGCAGGGTGGCCCCCCCTCGAGGTGGTCGACCGGCGGGCAGAGCCGCCCGGCAAGGGCCTCTACTCCGACCGGCTGGTGTCGCTGCTGCGGGGCGCAGAACCGGGAGGCCGGGTCGTGTGCGTGCTCAACCGCAAGGGCCGCACCGTGCTCCTGGCCTGCCGGGCGTGCGGGGAGCTGGCCCGCTGCGAGCGGTGCGAGGGCCCCATGGAGGGGGTGGAGGGCGGCCTGCGCTGCCGGCGCTGCGCGGCGGCCCAGCCCCCGCTGTGCCGGTGGTGCGGGTCGTCGCCTCTGAAGGCGCTGCGCATCGGGGTGGCCCGGGCCCGGGAGGAGCTGGAGCTGCTGGCCGGCCAGCCGGTGGCCGAGGTGACGGCCGACGCCCCCGCCGGCCCCCCTCCCGACGCCGCCGTGCTGGTAGGCACGTCGGCCGTGCTGCACCGGCTGGCGGGGGCCCGGGTCGTCGCCTTCCTCGACTTCGACCAGGAGCTGCTGGCCCCCCGCTACCGGGC
>DATLGZ010000298.1:0-2782 GCA_035540235.1 Acidimicrobiales bacterium
CCGTCGAGGCCAAGCGGCACGAGCCGGCGGTGGTGCGGTTGGCCGGCGACCTCGGCGTGCCGCTGCGGGTGCTCCCCCCGTCGGCCCTCGCTGTGGTGGCGGTCCCCAACCCGAGCCCCGCGGTCCAGGCCGCGGTGGGCACGCCGTCGGTGGCGGAGGCGGCCGCCCTGCTCGCCGCCGGCCCGGACGCCGTCCTGGTCGTGGAGAAGCGGCGCTCGGGCGAGGCCACCGTGGCGGTGGCGCGCCGGGCCCGGCCCGAGGGCCATCTGGCCGTGGTCGGGCTCGGGCCCGGCGACCCCGGCCACCGCACCCCGGCCGCCACCGCCGCCGTGCGCCACGCGGCCACGGTGGTGGGCTACGGCCCCTACGTCGACCTGGCCGCCGACCTGCTGTCCCCCTCCCAACGAGTCCTCCGCTTCCCCATCGGGGCCGAGAGCGAGCGGTGCGCGGCCGCCCTGGAGCGGGCCGCTGCCGGCGACCGGGTGGCGCTGGTGTGCTCGGGCGACCCGGGCGTGTACGCCATGGCCTCGCTCGTCCTCGAGCTGGCCCCCGCCCACGGCGACCCGCCGGTCAGGGTCCTCCCCGGGGTGACCGCCGCTCTGGCCGCCGCCGCCGTGCTGGGCGCCCCCCTCGGGCACGACCACGCCTCCGTGTCGCTGTCCGACCTGCTCACGCCCTGGCCCGTCATCGAGCGGCGGCTGCGGGCGGTGGCCGAGGCCGACCTGGTCGTGTCGCTCTACAACCCCCGCTCCCGCCGGCGCACGGGGCAGTTGGAGCGGGCCCTGGCCGTCCTGGCCGGCCATCGGCTCCCGGCGACGCCCGCCGCGGTGGTGACCGACGCCGGCCGCCCCGCCCAGTCGGTCGTGCGCACGACGCTGGGCGGGCTCGACCCGGCAGCGGTCGGCATGCTGTCACTCGTGGTCGTGGGGGCCACCGCCACCCGCTGGATCGGCGACCGCATGGTCACGCCCCGGGGCTACGGCCCGGGGTGACCGTGCGGGTCGACGCCGGCCTCTGCACCGCCTGCGGCGCGTGCCTGATCACCTGCCCCGAGCGCGCCCTGTCCCCCGCGCCCCGCCGCCCTACCGTCGACGACCGCCGCTGCACGAGCTGCCTGGCCTGCTTGGAGGTCTGCCCCGTGGACGCCATCCACCCCATCGAGGCCGAGAGCTACCGGCGGCTGGCCGCCCGGGTAGACCTCTCGGCGTGGCCCGCCGGCGACCGGGAGGTGGTCGCCCGCATGGTCCATGCCACCGCGGACGAATCCTTTGCCGCCACCGCCCGAATCGGCCCCGAGGCCGTCGAGGCCGCCATCGACGCCCTGCGGCGGGGAGCGCCCGTCGTGTGCGACTCGACCATGGTCGTGGCCGGCATCCCCCGCGTCGGCGGCGCCCGGTGCCTGCTCGACGAGGTCCCTACCGCGCCGCCGGGGGGGACCCGCTCGGCCGCCGCCGTTCACCTCGCCGCCCAGCGCTTCCCCGACGGAGCGCTCTGGGTGGTGGGCAACGCCCCCACCGCCCTGGAGGCCCTGCTCGACCTCCACGCCGCCGGGTCGGTGCGGCCCGCCGGCGTGATCGGCCTGCCGGTGGGCTACGTGGGGGCGGCCGAGGCCAAGGACCGGCTGTGGCGGGGCCCCCTGGCTCCTGTCGCCGTCACCAACGAGGGTGAGCGTGGAGGCAGCCCGGTGGCGGCCGCCGCCGTCAACGCCCTGGCCCGGCTGGCCACCCCCGCGTACTGGTCACCGTTTCGGTTGCCAGGACGCCCTCACGGTGACCGGTTCGAGGGGTGAGGGCGCCCCCCCCAAACTGGTCACCGTTTCGGTTGCCAGGACGCCCCCACGGTGACCGGTTCGAGGGGTGGGAACCGCAGTGCCCTCTCCAGCCGCTCCAGCCCCGCCTCGCCGCACACCCCCACCCGCACCGTGCCCGCCAGCCCGAAGCTGGCGCAGTCCCGCACGAGGACTGCCGACCGCGCCAGCCGCTCCCGCAGGTCACCGGCCTGGTGGACGAGCACCCACGGCGCGTCGGCCGCCTCGACCACCAATCCGGCGGCGGCCAGAACGCCGGCCAGCTCCGTGCGCAGCGACCGCACCGCCGCCGCCCACGCCGGCAGGTCGGCGGCGGCGAGCAGATCGGGCAGGAGGGCGCAGGCCAGCCCGCTCACCGACCACTCCGGCCGGCGGGCCCGCAAGGCCGCCGCCATCCCCCCCTCGGGGGTGATCACGTACCCCAGCCGCAGGCCGGGGCAGGCGAACACCTTGGTCAGCGAGCCGACCACGATGGCGCCCTCGTCGGTGTCGCCCCGGCTCCACGTCCCCGTGGCCAGCGGCCAGAAGGCCTCGTCCCAGACCGCCGCCACCGCCCCCGCCGGGGCCAACCTCCCCCGCGGGTTGCACGGGTTCGACCGCCACCGGCCCGATCCTTCCCGCAGCGCCGGCAGGTGGCGGGCGTAGAGCGAGAACTCGGGCGGCTCGACCCAGCCCTCGCCCACCTCGGCGGCCACCACCGCGATGGCCTCGGCGCCGCCGTTGGTGAGCACCACCCGGTCGGCCTCGACTCCCAGCGCCCCGGCCAGCGCCCGGGTGGCGTCTACCTCGTCCGGGTAACGCCGCAGCGCGTCCAGCCGGTGGGCCGCCAGCCCGGCCACGTCGGGCGCGCACGGGTTCAGCGACACCGACAGGTCGAGGACCGCCGCCGCCGCCCTCGGGGTGCCGGCGGCGGCGGTCCTCGACCTGTCGGTGTCGCTAAACCCGTGCGCGCCCGACGTGGCCGGGCTGGCGGCC
>DATLGZ010000299.1:0-6382 GCA_035540235.1 Acidimicrobiales bacterium
GGCTGGTGGCGGGCGACCTGCTCGATGTGCTGCCGGCGGTGCTGGAGGAGGCTCAACGC
Organism: Acidimicrobiales bacterium; assembly: GCA_035540235.1. GTDB lineage: Bacteria > Actinomycetota > Acidimicrobiia > Acidimicrobiales > AC-14 > JBFMCT01. The sequence continues at coordinate 60 of DATLGZ010000299.1, forward strand.
CGGTGAGGATCGTGGGACGGCCGGTGTGGGCCGAGGTCGACCTCGAGGCGGTCCGCCACAACGTGGCGGTGCTGGCCGACCGGGTGGCCCCCGCCGGCCTGTGCGCGGTGGTCAAGGCCTTCGGTTACGGCCACGGCTCCCTGGAGGTGTCGCGCGCCGCCCTGGCGGGGGGCGCCGGCTGCCTGGCGGTGGCGCTGGTGGAGGAAGGGGCGTTGCTGCGGGAGGCCGGCATCGCCGCTCGGGTGCTCCTGCTGTCCGAGCCGCCGCCGGCGGCCATGGCGGACGTCGTACGGCTCCGCCTGACCCCCACCGTCTACACCCCGGCCGGGCTGTCGGCGCTCGCCGACGCGGCCGCCGCCGCCTCCCGTCCCGGCCCCGTGCCGGTGCACGTCAAGGTCGATACCGGCATGCACCGGGTGGGGGCGGCGCCCGACGACGCCGTCAAGCTGGCGCTGGCGGTGGAGGAGTGCCCCCAGCTCCGCCTGGAGGGCGTGTGGACCCACTTCGCGGTGGCCGATGCGCCCGAGGAGGGGTTCACGACCCTCCAGCACCGGCGGCTGCGGGCCGCCGTCGACGAGCTGGCCACCGCCGGTATCCGGCCCCCGCTCGTCCACTCCTGCAACTCGGCGGCCGCCCTGTCCTTCCCCGGCTGCCACGGTGACCTCGTCCGGTGCGGCATCGCCATCTACGGCGTCCCTCCCAGCCCGGCCCTGGCCGGGGCCGCCCCCCTGCGACCGGCCCTGTCGCTGAAGGCCCACGTGTCCTACGTGAAGGAGGTGGAGGCGGGGGAGGCGCTGTCCTACGGCCTCCGCTACCGCCTCGACCGCCCCTCGGTGGTGGCCACCGTGCCCATCGGCTACGCCGACGGGGTGCCGTGGCGGCTGGGGGTGACCGGCGGCGAGGTGCTGATCGGCGGCCGCCGCCGCCCCATCGCCGGCAGCGTCACCATGGACCAGATCCTGGTGGACTGCGGCGACGACCCGACCGTGGCGCCCGGCGACGAGGTCGTGCTCCTCGGCAGCCAGGGGGGCGAGCGGGTGGACGCCTGGGAGTGGGCGGAGCGGGTGGGGACGATCGCCTACGACGTGCTCGTCGGCATCGGCCCCCGGGTGCCCAAGCTCTACATCGGATAGGAGGTCGGCCCCTCAGGAGGTCGGCCGGTGGGCGACGCCGTCGCTCAGGGGCGCCACGGGGGGGTGGTGAGGCAGCCCGCCTCCCGGCCCAGGTGGCGCAGGCCCTGCAGGTCGGGCTCCTTGTACTCGGCCGGCCGGGCCGTCTGCTCCGCCGTCTCCGGGTACATGATCGCCCCCCGGTCGCGGGTGTGGCCCAGCCCGGCCACGTGGGCCAGCTCGTGGAGGATTATCCGGCCCCACGTGACGTCCTTGGGGCCGATGGCGCCCACCCCCGAGCCCACCGGGGGGCCGAACCCGCCGGCCACGGGCGTGCGGGCTTCGCGGTCGGTCACCGCGTCGACGTTGAGGCTGAGCTGGCCGGAGACCAGCACGCCCTCGAACACCGATCCGATGCCGCGGCCCACCGCCTGGATCGAGGGGTCGGGGCCCTGGTCGCCGAAGCGGGACCAGTTGACGAGGATGGGGGCCCACCGCTCGCCGTAGCGCTCGGGCACCGACGGGCCCCGGCGGAACGTCTCGTCGGTGGTGCCCTCGTCGACGAAGGTGATCCCGGTGGCCCGCGACAGGCGGGCGAACGCCTCCCGCACGTCGTCGGGGCCGGTGGGCGGGGCGAGGGCGACGTTCTGCACGTAGGGGACGGGCTCGCAGGGGTTGAAGCGGACCGGCGTACAGCCGTCGGGCTGGACCCGCAGGAACGAGTAGCTGTTGGGCAGGAGGGGGATGTCCTCGGGCCGGTGGCCGCTGATGCCGCCCCGGTCGACGTGGCCCTCGGCCGGGCAGTTGGCCGATGGGCTGGCGGTGGCGGGGACGGTGCCGCCGGTTGCGCTGACGGTGGAGGAGTCGCCGCCGGTGAAGGCGATCACCCCGATCACCAGCGCGAGCACCACGACGCCCGCCGCTACCCCACTGCGCACGAGCGTGCGGGTGGCATAGGCGGCGTGCTGCACCAGCCGGCCGGCCAGCTCCACCGGGGCCGAGCCCTCGGGAGTGGCCACCACCGTGAACGCCAGCTCGCGCTGGGGGCCGGTGAAGGGCCGTTTCGGTGGGGTGACCGTCACCACCGCCCGGGTGGTGACGCCCGGCGGGGCGGTGATGGCGGGAGGGTCGACGGTGACGTCGAGGCCGTCGACGGGAGGGGCGGCGATGTCGACCCGGACCGGCGCGTTGCCCCGGTTGCCGACGCAGACCTCGTGGCGGCTGGGACCGGTGATCGTCGCCTCGGGCGGGTCGAGGGTCGTGGACAGCACGCTGAAGGGGGCGACCTCCACCACCCCGCCCGCGACCGTCCGTCCGGCGGCCACGGCCGACGCCTTGCGGCTCTCGGGAGCGGAGGGGTCGAGGAGCTTCACCTCGAAGGGCAGGGGGCCGGCGGCGGGGATGGAGGCCCGGGGCAGGCGGAAGCCCACCCGCACCGTCGCCTCGGCGCCCGGCTCGAGCGCCACGGTGTCGGGGACGACGTAGGAGAACGGCGCGCCGGCCCCCGCCACCTGGACCCGCGCTCTCTCGGTGGCCGATCCGTCGTTGCGAAGCGTCAGCTTCACCGCCCCCGAGCTGCCCGGTTCGACGGTCAGCGACCGCTCCGCCAGCGCCCCCACAAGCCCCATGGGCGAGAGGGTAGCGACCGGCACCGGCCACGGCGCCGCGTCCGCACCGTTCCGGGCGTTTCCGCGGGCGCGGCGGCGGCCCCGGCGCCCGGACCGGAAGCGGATCGTGAGGGGATCACCCCCCGGTGACTTGTACCATCTCCGTGTGCCGAGCCTGGCCGAGGTGGAGCGGGAGGCGCTGTCGTGTACCCGGTGTGCGCTGCACAAGGCGAGGACGACGGTGGTCTTCGGAGTGGGGAACCCCCACGCCGACCTCATGTTCGTGGGCGAAGGCCCGGGCGAGCAGGAGGACCTCCAGGGAGAGCCGTTCGTGGGCCGCTCGGGCCAGCTCCTCGACCGGCTCATGCTGGAGGAGATGGGCATCACCCGGGACCAGTGCTACATCGCCAACTGCGTGAAGTGCAGGCCCCCCGGCAACCGTGACCCGCTGCCCGGGGAGATCGAGGCCTGCCGCCCCTTCTTCGCCGCCCAGCTCGACCTCATCGACCCCAAGGTCATCGTGACCCTCGGCAACTTCGCCACCAAGCTGCTCCTGTCCACGTCGGAGGGGATCACCCGGTTGCGGGGGCGGGTCTACCCCCTCGGCCCCCGCATGGTGGTGCCCACCTACCACCCCGCCGCCGTCCTGAGGGGCGGCGGGGAGACGCAGGCGCAGATGCGGGCCGACCTGGTGCGGGCCGCCCGCCTTCTCGCCTCGCCCGCCGGCGCGCTCGCATGATCGAGGTACGAACCAAGTCGGTGGACGACACGCGCGCCCTGGGCGCCGAGCTGGCCGCCTTCGTCCGCCACGGCGACCTGGTGCTGCTGGAGGGCGGGTTGGGGACAGGCAAGACGGCCTTCGTGCAAGGCCTGGCCCGGGGGCTGGGCGTCGAGGAGCCCGTGACCAGCCCCGCCTTCGTGCTGATGCACGTCTACGCCGGGCGGGTGCCGCTCAACCACCTCGACGTCTACCGCCTCGACCGCCTCCAGGAGCTGATCGACCTGGGGATCGCCGAGCTGCTCGACGACGACGCGGTGACGGTGATCGAGTGGGGCGACGTGGTGCAGCCCGCCCTTCCCTCCGACTTTCTGGCCGTGCGGATGGACCCGGGCGACTCGGAGGACGAGCGGGTGGTGACGATCCGGGCGGTGGGCCCGTCGTGGCCGGGCCGGCTGCGGGCCATCGGCGAGGCGCTCGGGCGCTGGTCGGGGGCGGGGTGACACGGTGCTGATCCTCGGCATCGAGACCGCGTCGGTGCAGGTGGGCTGCGCCGTCGGCGGCCACGAGGGGGTTCTGGCCTCGTTCCACGCCGCCCGCCGCCGCCGCCACGTGGAGGCGCTCGTCCCCGCCATCGAGTTCACCTGCCGGCAGGCGGGCGTGGAGCTGAAGGAGCTGGGGGCGATCGCGGTCGACATCGGGCCGGGCCTGTTCAGCGGGCTGCGGGTGGGGGTCACCACGGCCAAGACCCTGGCCCAGGCCCTCCGCCTGCCCATGATCGGCGTCGCCAGCCTCGACCTGCTCGCCTTCCCGGTGCGCCACAGCAGCCGGCTCATCGTGCCCGTGATCGACGCTCGCCGGGGGGAGGTCTTCTACGCCCTCTACCGCCAGGTGCCGGGAGGTGTGCAGAACCTGTCCGGCTACCAGCTCGGGTCGCCCGACGACCTGGCTTCCGACCTGGTCGCCAGGGGTGAGGACACCCTGCTGGTGGGCGACGGCGCCCTCCGGTACTCCGACGACCTGTCGAGGGTGGTGGGCGGGCAGATCACCGGGCCGCCCAACGCCTACCCGTCAGCCGCCGCCCTCGTGGCCCTCGCCCACGCCAAGGCGTTGCGGGAGGAGTTCGTCTCCCCGTCGGAGCTGGAGCCGCTCTACCTCCGCCGCAGCGACGCCGAGCTGAACTGGGACGCCACGGCCGGCTGGGGCAGGGGCGCCCCCGCCAGCGCAGCACGCTGATGGTCAGGGCCCGCGACGACCGCCGCCACGCCACCGGCGCCCCTGCCGCCGCCACGCCCGCCCTCACCGTGCACGTGGTCCCCATGCGCCGGCGCCACCTGCGGGCCGTCCTCCGGATCGAGGCCGAGACCCATCCCCGCCCGTGGTCGCTGAGCCTGTTCATGAGCGAGATGGCCCTGCGGAGCAGCCGGGCCTACTACGTGGCCCGGGTGGAGGGCCTGGTCGTGGGCTACGTGGGGCTGATGACGAGCGGCGACGAGGCTCACGTGACGACCATCGCCGTCGACCCGAACTGGCACCGGCGCAAGATCGGCACCCGGCTGCTGCTGGTGGCGGCCAGGGACGCGATCCGCCGGGGCGCCACCGCCCTGACCCTCGAGGTGCGGATGAGCAACCGCGGCGCCCAGGAGATGTACCGCCGGTTCGGGTTCCGCCCCGCCGGGGTCCGCAAGAACTACTACGTGGAGACCAACGAGGATGCGCTCATCATGTGGGCCGAGGACGTGAACCTTCCCGAGTACGCAGCCCGGCTCGACGCCATCGAGGCGGCCGTGCCCGGCCACACCATCGTCGACCCGGGCGGGAGGCCGCTGTGACGTCGCCGGCCGAGGCGAGCCGGGACGAGCCCTTCCTCGTCCTCGGCATCGAGACGTCCTGCGACGAGACGGCGGCCGCGGTGGTGGCCAACGGGTCGGCGGTGCTGTCGTCGGTCGTGTCCAGCCAGGTCGACCTCCACGCCCGCTTCGGCGGGGTCGTGCCCGAGCTGGCCAGCCGGGCCCATGTGCAGCTGCTCACCCCGGTCGTGGCCGAGGTGCTGGTGGAGTCGGGCCTCGAGGGCGACGGCATCGACGCGGTGGCCGCCACCGTCGGCCCCGGGCTCGTCGGCGCCCTGCTGGTGGGCATCAGCGCGGCCAAGGCCCTGGCTCTCGTCTGGGGCGTGCCCTTCATCGGCGTCAACCACATGGAGGGGCACCTCTACGCCGCCTTCCTCGAACAGCCCGACCTGGAGCTCCCTACGGTCGTGCTGCTCGTCTCCGGCGGCCACACCATGATCGTGCTGATGGAGGGCCACGGCCGCTACCGGCTGCTGGGCGCCACCGTCGACGACGCGGTGGGCGAGGCCTACGACAAGGTGGCCCGCTTCCTGGGGCTCGGCTACCCCGGCGGCCCCGCCATCGACCGCCTGGCCAGGGAGGGGGATCCCGAGGCGATCCGCTTCCCCCGCCCCATGCTGGCCGAGGGCTACGACTTCTCCTTCAGCGGGCTGAAGACGGCCGTCGTCAACCACGTCCGCAACAGGCACGGCCGCAACAACCCCGACCTGAACGTGGCCGACGTGGCCGCCTCCTTCCAGGCCGCCGCCGTAGACGTGCTCGTGGCCAAGGCCCGCCGGGCGGCGGCCGACACGGGCGCCACCAGCATCTGCATCGGCGGTGGGGTGGCGGCCAACTCCCTGCTCCGCAAGCGGATCGTGGAGGCGTGCGAGCAGGACGGCATCGCCGCCTTCGTGCCCAGCCGGGAGCTCTGCACCGACAACGCGGCCATGATCGCGGCGGCGGCGTGGTGGCGCTACCAGGCCGACGGGGCCACGCCCATGGACGCGGGGGCCGTGCCGAACCTGCGCCTGGCCTGACCGGCCTGTCCGATCAGGCC
>DATLGZ010000300.1:0-5104 GCA_035540235.1 Acidimicrobiales bacterium
CGGGGGTGGTCACCCGGGGGCTGCTGGCCGTCACCAGGAGGGCGGCGGCGGTGGCCGCCACCGTGCCCACCGCGATGCGGCGGGGCAGGAGGGCGGCCAGGGCGGGAGCGGCGGGGCGTAACGGCCGGCGCCGGGCGGCCAGGTCCTCCACCCAGCCGAAGGCCCGCACCGCCACCAGGATGCCGAGGAGGGTGAGGAGGACGAGCCCCACGTAGTAGGCGGCGCCGTCGTCCACCCGCCGCCAGCTGAGCACGTTTACGGCGACGATTATGGCGGCGGTGTGCCACAGGTAGATCGTGAGCGATCGCCGCCCGATGGCCCGGACGGCGGCGCCGGCGAAGGGGGCGGTGGCGAGGCGGGCGAGCGGGCCCTGAGCGGCCATGGCCACCGCCAGCCACGCCGCGCCGACGAACAGGTGCATGGGGTGGGAGTTGTTGACCACCCCTAGGGGGACGGGCTGGGTCAGCCGCCACGCCACCGCGGCCAGGCCGGCCAGCACGGCCAGGGCAAGCCATCCCCGGCGGCGGAGGGCGGCGAAGGCGCCGTCGCGGTGGAGGGCACCGGCGAGGAAGAAGATCGAGTACAGGGCGAGATCGCCCAGCGCCCAGGCAAGGCCGTGTCCGAAGGGCAGGGCGCCGTCCCGGGCCAGCCGGTCGAGGGCGAACGTGGCCGCCAGCGGTACGGCCAGGGTGAGGCCCGGCCGCCGCCGCACCGCCCGGATGATCAGCGGCGACGCCAGCAGCAGCCAGGTCAGGGTGCGGAGGTACCACAGGTGCGAGGACAGCCACCCGCCCTCCCAGTCGGTGCCCTGAGGGTCGGTGAGGGGCAGGAACCAGGCCGCCGCCTGCTCCAGGGGAAGCTCGCCCCCCTGGTGCCAGGCGACGGTGGCCATGATCGTCCAGGCGGCCAGGGCGAACACCCACAGCGGCACGAGCAACCGGCGGAAGCGGTCGGCCAGCACGGTGGGGGCCGGGCGGCGGCGCATCGACTTGGCCAGCAGGCTGCCGGAGACGAAGAACATGGCCGGCATGGCGGCCACGAAGTAGGTGATGGCCGCCACCCCGAAGGCGTGCCAGGCGATGACCCGAACGATGGCGATGGCCCGGATGGCGTCGAGGAAGACCTCGCGCTGAGCGGGCGGGGCCGGTGGCGCGCCGGTCCGGGCGGTCGGATGCGCCCCGCCTGCATCCTCCTCGGACCCCAGGAGCCGCCCGTATGCCGTGACCATGGGTCGGCCCGAGGCTAGCGCCTCCAGCCGCCGGGCCGGTACGCCGGCGCGGTTGGCCCCGACGGTTGGGCCCCGACGGTTGGGCCCCGACGGTTGGGCATAGCGGCCGGGAGTGTGATTGCCTTGCCATGCGGCGGGGGCAGCGCAGTCGTGGAGTGGGGCAGCGTGGTGGGCAGGGAGTGGAGCAAGGCCATGTCGGCCGGCCTGTTGGGGGCCGCGCTGCTGGCCGCCTGCGTGACCGACCGGTCCGCCGGCCCCGCGCCGGGCGGCGGGGGCGGTATCGCGCCACCCTCCTCGTCGGCCTCCGCCCCTCCTGCTCTGGCCGAGGCGACGCCCGAGGCGGCCACCGAGGCGGCGGCCCGGTACCTGCGGGCGGGCGCCTACCAGCGGGTCGTCCACCTCGACGGCCAGCGCCGGCGCTGGACGACGATCGTCCCTCCCAGCGCCGACGGGAGGCCGGCGAGGGGTGTGGTCGTCGTGCTGCACGGCGTAGGGGGCCGCGGCCTGGACATGCGGGCCACCGCCGCTCTGGAGCCCCTGGCCGCCCCGGAGGGGGTCGTGCTCGTGTTCCCCGACGCCTTCGCCGGGGCCTGGAACGACGGGCGCCCCGGGGCCGACCCGGTGGTGCCGGGCACGGCGGTGGACGACGTGCACTTCCTCCGCCTGGTGATCGACGAGACCGTCGCCCGCACCGGCGCGACGCCCGACCGGGTGGCGGTGGTGGGCTTCTCGGCCGGGGCCATGATGGCCAGCCGCCTGGCCTGCGACGCCGCCGACCGGGTGGGAGCGGTGGCGTTGGTGGGCGGGACGGCGGGCCAGGGCTTCCAGCAGTCCTGCCGGCCGGCCCGGCCGGTGGCGGCCATGGTGGTGGCCGGATCGGCCGACCCGACGGTGCCCTACGGCGGCGGCCGGGTGGCCGACTGGGGCACTCGCAAGCGGGGGTTCGTGGCATCCGTCGACGAGGTCTTCGCCTTCTGGGCGGCAGAGGGCGGGTGCCGGCCGGCGGCGGTCCCGTCCGGCGGTCTGGCGGGCGTGGTGAGCGAGCTGCGGAGCCCGGACTGCCGCTCGGGGACGGCGGTGGTGCGCTATCGGGTCGACGGTGGGGGCCACGAGTGGTTCCGTCTGCCCCGCTTCGACACCACGGGCACGGTGTGGCGTTTCCTCTCCGCCCGCTTCGCGGCGGCCTCCGGCGCCGCCCTGGTCGACCTGACCGCCTGATCGCTGCTGCCGGCCGCTCAGTCGCGCAGGACCACGAAGAGCATGGCGGTGTCGTTGGTGAGGTTGCGCCAGCCCGTCACGGGGGCCTTGGTGGCGAGGGCGGCGTCGCCCGCCCGCATGACGGGCGTGTCGTCGCCGATCGTCACCTGCACCAGGCCCGACGCCACCAGCACCAGCTCCAGGCCCTTGTGGACCGCGTCGATCGTCCCCGACTCGCCGGGCCCCAGGCGTACGACGTAGGAGCGGAGGCCGGCCTTGGGGTCGTCGTGCAGGGCCCGCCGCGTGCCGTTGAAGCCTCGCGGCCGCCGGGCCAGCACGTAGTCGGGGGCGCTGGCGCCGGTGAGCAGCTCGTCCAGGCTCACCGACAGGCGGTCGGAGAGCAGCAGCAGGGTGTCGAGGGACAGGCCGCGGCGACCGGCCTCGGCCTGGGAGATGGCGCTGGGCGTCACCCGGCCCATGCGGGCCAGGTCGCTCTGGGTCAGGTCGCGCTCGTGGCGTATGCGCTCCAGCCCCCGGGCCAGGCGGCCCAGGCCGAGCTGGGACTCCAGGGTGACGGCGTCGCCGTCGACGGTGAGACGGAGCAGGCTGCCCTGCACGCCTGCCTGCCTGCCCTCGGACTTCACCACCCGGATGTGATCGGGCGCCAGCTCCAGCACGCACTGGGTCACCTTGGTGATGCGGTCGAGGGCGGACCGGCCGAGCTCCTTGCGGGGGGCGCGCCAGTAGGCGAGGGCCCCGAGGTCGAACAGTCGGGGGCACACCCGGCTGAAGAAGCCGACGGCCCGGTCGGTGCGCCACCGCTGGGCGAACGTGCCCAGGTCGTCGAACACCACGCACGCCGGCGCCGGCCCCCGGGCGCCCTCCACGATCGTGCGCTCCAGCGTGGCCGGGTCGGCGTGGGGCTTGCCGGGCCGGCAGTCGAGGATCTTCACCTCGGGCGGCAGCCGCCGCCGCAGCTTGGCCACCTCGCCGGTGGCGGCCACGTAGGTGCAGGGCTGGCGGCGGCGGACCGCCTCGCGGAACAGCGCGTCCTCGAGGATGGCGACCGGGCTTTCGCCGTCGACCACCCACACCACGTTGTCGCCGAGGATCAGGCCGTCGAGCAGGTTGTCGAGATCGGGGACCCCACTCGCCACCCGGTCCCCGTCGTTAAGCATCGCTTACAAGAGTAGATGTTGCGGACACTGAGGTGCGAGCCTGCCCTACAACGAGCCGAGGACAGGGGCCGATCCGAACATGTGCTTCAAGAACCTTCCCATCGAGTTCGACGCCTCCGGCAAGGCCCAGCTGCGGGCCGGCGTCGAGAACCCCTACGCCGTGTCGTCCAACCCGAGGAAGGGCTACGTCCGGCGCCGCTCGGGGCCCGGCGCCCAGCTGGCCGCCCCGCCCCGCCTGCGGGAGTGGTCGATCGACCCCATGACCCGGGTGGCGGGCGCGCTGGCCATCCACACCGTGCTCGACCTGGAGAGCCGCCGGGCGGTGGAGTGCCACGCCCGGGCCATGCTCTTCCGGGGCTACGAGATCATCCTCCAGGGCCGTGACCCCCGCGACGCCATCGACATCTCGTCGCGGGCGTGCGGCGTGTGCGGCGGCGTGCACGCCACCGTGTCGGCCCTCTGCCTCGAGCAGCTCTTCGGCATCTGTGCTCCGCCGTTGGGCGTCGAGGTGCGCAACCTTGGCGAGGCGGCCGAGATGTTCTATGACCGTCCCCTGCATCTCGGCCTCCTCGCCGGGCCCGACTACTCCACCTCGCTGGTCTCCGTCACCAACCCCGAGCTGGTGACCAGGGCCGAGAAGACGTTGGCGCCCAACGCCGACATCCACGGCTACACGACCATCAAAGACATCATGGACGCCATGAACCCCCTCACCGGGAAGATCTACCTCGAGGCCCTCGAGTGGACCCGGGTGGGGCGGATCATGTGCATGCTCATGTACGGCAAGTTCCCCCACCCCTCGACGCTGGTGCCCGGCGGGGTGTCGACCACCATCACCACGTCGAGCTTCAACGAGTACTACGCCCAGCTGGGCAAGATCATCGACTTCGCCAAGGTCATCCCCCGCATCTGGGACGACGTCTGCGACTTCTTCCTGGAGTCCAACCCCGAGTACGAGCGGGTGGGCGCCCGTACCGCCAACATCGCCCAGACCGGCATCTACGACAACTCCCAGGTCTACGACGCCACCTACGCCAACTGCGACACCTGGGGCAACGCCCGCTGGTCGACGCCGGCGATGATCATCGACGGCAAGCTGGTGACGACCAACCTCACCGACATCAACATCGGCTTCGAGGAGTTCGTCGACCACTCGTTCTACGAGGACTGGACCAAGACCGGGCCCCAGAAGTTCAAGACCGACCCGCTGGGCAACCCGCTGTCGCCCTACCACCCGTGGAACAAGACCACCATCCCCAAGCCCACGGCCACCAACTTCCGTGAGCGCTACACGTGGGACACCGCCCCCCGCTGGGACCGCAAGTCCATCGAGACGGGCGCCTACGGCGAGATGTGGGGCATCGCCCTGGCCCAGAAGATCCCCGACAACCCCTTCTTCGAGTCGACCGGCGACGGCGTGCGCATGCTGCTCCCCCGCCACGCCCTGCCCGAGACCGAGCTGATGTGGGCCGTGCCCCGCACCCTCAACGCCTTCGAGCGC
>DATLGZ010000301.1:0-2928 GCA_035540235.1 Acidimicrobiales bacterium
GGCCGGCGACGATCAGGACCGCATCCGCCGCCGGGGCCTGCTGCTCGTCTGCCTGGCATCCCTCGTGCCGCTGGTGCTGGCCTTCGGCGAGTACCAGACGGTGCGGGGCCGGCGCATCCCCCTGCCCTACGACCTGGTCAGCGAGTGGCCCGGCTTCCAGTCGATCCGCGCCTTCGGGCGCTTCACGGTGGTGCCCCTGCTCTCGGGCGCCCTGCTGGCGGCGGTGGGCTTCGACCGGCTCGTCCGGGCCCGGGTGGCGTGGGTGAGGGCGGCCGTGGCGGTGGCCATCGGCGCGTTCATGCTGGTCGAGTACAAGGGCACGATCGTCATGGCCCCCCGCCTCGACGACCAGCCCCACCTCACCGCCGTCAACCACGCCCTGGCCAGGCTGCCCCACGCCGCCGTGGTCGAGCTGCCCATGGGGGACTCGTGGGAGCACGCGTGGGCCTTCGTCGAGTCGCCCCGCCTGGTGCTGTCCTCGATCGACTGGCGGCCGCGGGTCAACGGCTACTCGGGATACGAGCCCCCCGCCTACCACCACACGGTCGAGACGCTCAACACCCTCTTCGCCGGCGGGCCCGCCTCCGAGGAGGCGCTGGGCCGCCTCCGCCATCTGCGGGTGGGGTACATCGTCGTCCGCCTCGCCCCTCCCGACGGCGACTGGTCGGCGCTGGGCGTGTCCTACCTCGACGACGAGGGGGCGCAGCGCGTGGTCGACGCCCTTCCGCCCGAGTGGGTGGTGAGCGTCAGCCGGGAGGGGGCGGCGCTGCTGATCCGGCTGCCTCCTCCGCCGGGTGGCCGCCCTGCCACGCCCTGACCACCAGCCGGTAGCGGTGGAGGGCGTCCCGCGAGGGCGGGCGGCTGGAGGGGTCGTCCCTGGCCTCCACCCGGCCGAAGCCGGCCGCCCGGCACATGGCCACCACGGCCCGGCGGTTGGGCGCCCACCAGTTGCTGACGTCGCCGTTGAGCTCGTTGCTCTCGAAGAACTCGCAGAAGCCGTGGTGCTCGAAGCCGGGGACCGCCACCGCCTCGGTCTCGATCACCAGCAGCTCGCGTGTGATGCGGGCCAACCGCTCCAGCCCGAGGAGGGGGTGACGGAGGTGGTACAGCACCCCTAGGAACAGCACGACGTCGAAGGTCCCCAGGCGGTCGAGGTCGACGGTCATGAAGTCGCCCACCACCGCCTCCACCTTGCTGTTGCGGCAGCGGTGGGCGGTGTCGAAGCCCGCCTTGCCCGGCAGCTGGTCGGGCTTCCAGAGCTCGGGGAGGGTGTGGTAGGGCGCCGGGGCGGCGCCGGCGGCCATGCAGTCGGCCCAGTACTGCTGCTGGCGGGGGAGGTCCATCGACCACACGTAGTGGTCGAGGGCGACGACCCGGGCCGCGCCCCGCCGCTCGGCCTCGAAGGCGAAGTAGCCGTCCCAGGCGCCGACGTCGAGGACGGTCTTGCCCCGCAGGTCTCCCAGCTCGAGGGCCTCCCACTCCGCCGCCAGCAGCTCCGCCGACTTGCGCCCAGGCGTCACCACCCCCTCGCCCAGGTCGATCGAGTGCCACCAGAAGCCCACGCTCTCGGCCGCCCTGGCCACCTTGCGGCGGTGCCGGCTGGACATCAGCGGGGACGGGGGGGCTGGTGGTCACGGAACCAGCGCAGCACCTCGCCGGCGCCGTCCTCCAGGCTGGTCCACGCCTTCCAACCGAGCCGCACGGCGGCCCGGCCCGGGTCGAGCGCCGAGCGGCGCAGCTCGCCGGGGCGCTCGGGGGCGTGGCGAGGCGGGGCGTCGACCCCCGCCAGCCCCGCCATCGTGCGGTAGAGCTGGTTGACGGAGGTCTCGACTCCCGTGCCGATGTTGACGAGCAGCCCGTCGCCCCGGGTGGCGGCCCGGGAGAAGGCGTCCACCACGTCGTCCACGTACACGAAGTCCCGGGTCTGCTCGCCGTCGCCGAACACGGTGCACGGCTTCCCGTCGAGGAGGAGGCCGGCGAAGATGGCGACCACGCCGGCCTCGCCGTGGGGGTCCTGGCGGGGTCCGTACACGTTGGCCAGGGCCAGGGCGGTGAACTCGATGCCGTGGAGGGCCTGGTAGGCGACCAGGTAGTCGATGGCCGACTTCTTGGACACGCCGTAGGGCGACAGCGGCCGCTGGGGGGCCGACTCCCGGACGGGCAGCTTGTCGGTCTCGCCGAACAGGGTGCCGCCGCTGGCGGCGAACACCACCTTGCGGGTGCCGGCGGCCCGCGCCCCCTCCAGCACCTGGAGCGTGCCGAGGATGTTGACCTCGGCGTCGAAGGCGGGGCGGGCGACCGACACCCGCACGTCGGCCTGGGCCGCCAGGTGGAAGACCACCTCGGGCTTGCGGTGGGCGATCAGCTCCGGGAGCCCGTTGGAGCGGATGTCGAGGCGGGAGAAGGAGTACTCGTAGGACGGGTTGGAGCGGGCCTCGGACAGGTTGGCCAGGGAGCCGCTCGACAGGTCGTCGACGACGTCGACGGTGTGGCCCTCGGCCAGCAGGCGGTCGACCAGGGTGGAGCCGATGAACCCGGCGCCGCCGGTGACGAGGGCTCGCACCGGGCGCGCTACCCGCCGACGGGGACCCGCACCCCGTAGAGGCGGGCGTCGGCGTCGACCTCCACGCCTCCTCCCACCACCGTGAGGCCCGTGAGCCGGGCGCCCTCGCCCACCACCGCGCCCTCGCCCACGATCGACCCGTCCACCACCGCGTGGGCGTGCACGGCCGCGCCGGGCAGGATCACCGAGTCCCGCACCTCGGCGCCCTCGGCGATGCGGGCGCCCGAGCCGACGACGGCGTGGTCGACCGTGGCTCCGGCGTGCACGAAGGCGGCGGCGCCGATCAGGGCGGGGCCGATCACCCGGCCGTCGATGACGGCGTCGTCCACCACCCACACCGCCTCGGAGCCGGCGCCGTCGCGCAG
>DATLGZ010000302.1:0-4363 GCA_035540235.1 Acidimicrobiales bacterium
TCGCCCGAGCTGGTGGAGGTCGGGGCCGCCGTCCGCGCCCTGCCCGCCGACGCCTGCATCCTGCCCTTCGAGCCGGTGTGGGCCTTCGCCGGCGGCCGGGCGCCCTCCGTCCCCGCCCGCGGGCCGACGGTCATCGACCCCTACGGCGCCATGATCTTCGACGCCGTGAACGAGGGCGCCCGCTTCGATCACCTCGGCGCCCTGTTCGCCGACGAGCGGTCGCAGCGGGACATCACCGAGGCCATGGCCGCCTGCCGGTTCGTGATCCTCGGGGCGCGGGGCGAGGCCCAGCTGTCGGAGGCCACCAAGGCGTGGCTGCGATCGGGCTTCGCCCCCGTAGACGCCCCCGGCGGCGTCTGGCGGCGGCTCGGGCCCTAACCTGCGCCGCGCCATGACCGGCACGCGCGCCTCGGCCCGGCGCACCCCACCCGTCCCCGCGCCGGCGCTGGCGGCGTCGGTGCCGCCCCTGCTGGTGGCGGGCGCCGTCCTGGCCTCCTACGTGGTCTACGCCCTCCTCCAGAACTCCGTGCCGCCGCCCGAGCGGGAGGGGCTGCCCGTGCTGGCCCACTGGGACGGGGAGTGGTACCTCGACATCGCCCAGTTCGCCTACGGCGAGGGCGGGCGCACCGACCCCGCGTTCCGGGCCGAGTTCTTCCCGCTGTTCCCCTTCCTGGCCGCCGCCGTGCACTTCGTCCTCCCGTTCGTGCCCCTCGACGTGGCCGGCAGCGCCCTAAACATCGGCCTGGTGCTGGCCGGGGTCTTCCTGGTCGACCGGATCGCCCTGAGCGCCGGCCATCTGTGGCCGCTCGCCCACCGGTGCCTGCTCGCCCTCTTCCTCGTCACCGTCCCCAACGCCTTCTTCTTCGTCTGCTTCTACGGCGAGGCCCTGCTCGCCTTCTGCGCCGCCGTCGTGATCTGGGGAATGCGCAGGGACCGGCTGCTGGTGGCGGCGGTGGGGGCGGCCCTGGCCTGCCTGAGCCGCCCCGTCGGGTTCCTCCTGGCCGTGCCCGTCGCCCTCACCGCCCTGCGCCGCCCCACCGCCCGCACCAGCTGGGCGGCGGGGGGGATCGTCGCCGCCGGCCTGGCCACCCTGTTCCTCGTCTACCAGCTGCTGGCGGGCTCGCCCATAGCCTTCGTCCACGCCCAGTTCGGCAACCCCGAGTGGCAGGACCTCGGCCTGGGCGCCGACGGGCTGGGCGGGGCGTGGCACCACGTCAGGGACGCCTTCGTGGGCCCCGCTTACGAGGGGATGGGGTCGTCGCCCATCGGCGTGATGATGCTGGTGGTGGTGCTGGTGTTCGCCGGCCTGGCGTGGCGGTGGGACTGGCGGCTGTCGGTGGGCGCCCTCGCCGTGGTGCTCGCCCCCCTCCCCTTCCAGCCCCTGACCGCCCTGGCCCGCTACCTCGTGCCCACCTGGTTCGCCTGGGTCGGGGGGGTGGCGGTGCTCCGGCGCCGGCCGGCGGGCGTGGCCGTGGTGGCCACCCTGTGCGTCCTGGGCCTGGCCGCCAACTTCCACCTCCTCGAGCGCTTCGCCCGGTGGTCGTTCGTGGGCTGAGGAAACTCCTTGACCTCAAGCTAACTTGAGCTTGTACGGTCCCGAGGCATGGACGTTTCGATGTGGATGGCGCTGGAGAGCGCCATGCAGGACGAGGGCGAGCGGCGGAGGCTGGACCGGGCCACGCTGGGGCGGGTGGCCCGTTTCGCCCGGCCCCACCGCCGGGCCCTGGCCGCCTTCCTGGCCCTGGCCACCGCCGGCGCGGTGGTGGGGGTGGCCACGCCCGTGCTCGCCGGCCAGGCGGTCGACGCCGTCGTCGAGGGGCGGTCCCTGCGGACCGTCGTGGTCCTGGCCGCCGCCATCGCCGCCCTGGCCCTCGCCGCCGCCAGCCTCGGGCTCCTCGAGCGCCTCCAATCGGCCCGCATCGGCGAAGGGCTCATCCTCGACCTGCGGCGGGCGGTGTTCGACCACGTCCAGTCGATGCCCGTGGCCTTCTTCACCCGTACCCGCACCGGCGCCCTCGTCAGCCGGCTCAACAACGACGTGATCGGCGCCCAGCGGGCCTTCACCTCCGCCCTCTCCGGCGTGGTCACCAACGCCATCGCCGTGGGGCTGACGGTGGCGGTCATGGCCCGGCTGTCGTGACAGGTGACGGCGCTGGCCGTGGCCCTGCTGCCGGTGTTCCTGGTGCCGGCCCGGCGGGTGGGGCGGCGGGTGGGCGCCCTCGAGCGGGAGGCGGCCGACCACAACGCGGCGATGACCTCGCAGATGACCGAGCGGTTCTCCGCCCCTGGAGCGATCCTGGTGAAGCTGTTCGGCCGGCCGGCCGACGAGTCGGCCGAGTTCGCCCGCCGGGCGGACCGGGTCCGCCACATCGGCGTGCGCTCGGCGATGGCCATGGAGGTCTTCATGCGGGCCCTCGTGCTCGTCTCCGGCCTGGCCCAGGCCCTGGTCTACGGGGTGGGCGGCTACCTCGCCCTCCGCGGCGACCTCGCCCCCGGCACGGTCGTCACCCTGGCCCTGCTGCTCACCCGCCTCTACGCCCCCCTCACCGCTCTGGCCACCGCCCGCCTCGACGTCGTAACCGCCCTGGTCAGCTTCGAGCGGGTCTTCGAGGTGCTCGACATGCGCCCCCTCATCACCGAGCGGGCGGGCGCCCGGGCCGTGCCCGACGGGCCGGTCTCGGTGGAGCTCGACGCCGTGCGCTTCGCCTACCCGGCTGCCGACCGGGTCTCGCTCGCCTCCCTCGAGGACGTGGCCGCCCTCGACGGCCGGGGCGGGGCCGACGTGCTCCACGGCGTCTCGTTCACCGTGGAAGCGGGCCGCACGGTGGCGGTGGTGGGCTCGACGGGGGCGGGCAAGTCGACGCTGGCGTCGCTCGTGCCCCGGCTCTACGACGTGGACGGCGGGGCGGTGCGGCTGGCCGGCGTGGACGTGCGCGACCTCACCTTCGAGTCGCTGCGGGGCACCGTCGGCATGGTGAGCCAGGACGGCCACCTGTTCCACGACACCGTCCGGGCCAACCTGGACTACGCCCGCCCCGGCACGGCCGAGGCCGAGCTGTGGGACGCCCTGCGCCGGGCCCGGCTGGACGGGCTCGTGCGGTCGCTGCCCGACGGGCTCGACACCGTGGTGGGGGAGCGGGGGTACCGCCTCAGCGGCGGCGAGCGCCAGCGGCTCACCATCGCCCGCCTGCTCCTGGCCCGCCCCCGCGTGGTGATCCTGGACGAGGCGACGGCCCACCTCGACTCCGAGTCGGAGGCGGCGGTCCAGGAGGCGCTCGCCGAGGCCCTGGCCGGGCGGACGGCCCTGGTGATCGCTCACCGCCTGTCGACGGTGCGGGCCGCCGACCTCATCGTCGTGCTGGAGGAGGGCCGGGTGGTGGAGCAGGGGACCCATGCCGGGCTGCTGGCCCGCAACGGCCGCTACGCCCTCCTCCACCGCACCCAGTTCGCGCCCGCCGCCGGGGCGGGCGAGCCGCTGGCCGTCGCTCGCTAAAAGTAGGCCTGGCGGATGGCCGCCGGCAGCGGGAGGGGCACGTCGCCCGGCGCACCCCAGGTGACCAGGGCCGGGTTGCCCCCGAGGATGAACCACTGGCCGGTGGTCGGGCGGTAGACGGCCATGTCGGTGCGCCCGTCGCCGGTGTAGTCCCCCGGTACGGGGACGTCCCCCTGGGCCCCCCAGGTGACGAGCCCGGGACTGCCGGCGACGAACCACTGCCCGGTGGAGGGGCGGTACACCGCCACGTCGTCGCGGGCGTCGCCGGTGTAGTCCCCCGGTGCGGGCACGTCGCCGGGCGCGCCCCAGCTGACGACGCCGGGGTTCGCCCCGGCGATGAACCACTGGCCGGTGGAGGGGCGGTAGACGGCGGGATCGGCCCGCCCGTCGCCGGTGTAGTCGGCGGGCACGGGCACGTCGCCCTGGGCGCCCCACGTGACCACCGCCGGGTTCCCCCCGGCGATGAACCACTGGCCGGTCGAGGGGCGGTAGACCGACACGTCGGTGTCCCGGTCGCCGTCGAAGTCGGCCGGGGGCCGCTTCCACGGGGGCGGGACCACCGTCGTGACCGCCGACGGGTGGTTGGCCACGGTGAGGCCGCTGGTGCTGGTGGACACCACCCGGGCCGAGAAGCGGGTCTGGGCCCCGGGCGCGGACGGGTCGACGTCAACGGCGGGCACCCTCAGGGTGGAGAAGGTGAAGTTGACCGTGCACCGGTCGGAGCCGGCGGGGCCGCCCGGAGGGCCGAGCACCACCGGGGCGGACGGGGTCAGCGTCACGACCCCGGCGGCATCGGGGGCGGAGACGGCGAAGCTGGTCCCGGCGCAGGCCGTGCCGGCGGCGCCGGTGGCGGGAGAGGCGACGGCGAAC
>DATLGZ010000303.1:0-5400 GCA_035540235.1 Acidimicrobiales bacterium
CGCCGCCGCCTCCGTGCCGTAGCGCCGCCACAGGCGCTCATCGACGCCGTCCGGGCGGCGAAGGCCCGCCCCCCGCAGCGGCAGGCGGGTGGTCCGGCTGGCCGCCCGCACGCCCAGACGGGCGCACGCCACGTCGACCGCGTCGGACGCCATGCGGCGGTATGTGGTCAGCTTGCCTCCCACCACCGTCACCATCCCGCCCGGCCGGTCGCGACCAGGTGGCGGCGGGCGAGCTCGGCCCTCGCCGAGCCGCCGCCCTCCACCACCGGGCGCAGTCCGGCCCAGCGGCCCAGCACGTCTCCGGGGCCCAGAGGCGCAGCCGTCGAGCCTGCCCCGCCCAACGCCAGGCGGATGATGGAGCGGATCGTCTTCCTCCCCGCCTACCCCGAGATGGGCGGGGCCGAGCGGCGCCGGCTGGCCGAGGTCGTGCGTGGACAGGGCTGAGCTGCGGCGGAAGCTGGTCGCCGAGACGTGGGACGTGCTCGTGATCGGTGGGGGGACGCCTTCCGGTCGCTCGCCGGCCTCCGCCGTGCGCCGGCGGCCGGGGCCCACAGGGCGTCGCCCCAGGTGGCGTCGATGCGGTGGCGGGGGTGGCGGCGGAACCTCACCGGGCGGAATTCTCCCGCTCCGCCGCCTCCGAGCACAGGGGGCCTTGCCCTCATCGGCGGCTGGGGCCGGATGATCTGCCCCAGGTGGTTTGTTACTATCTACATAGGAGAAATTCTGTGGTGTACCTGCGCCACCGCCAACACCGACTACGGAGCTGATGCCCGATGGCCACCACTGAGCTCGATCTCGGTCGGTACCAGCTGGGGTGGATCGACCCCACCGAGGACTACATCTTCAAGCCCAAGAAGGGCCTCAACGCCGACATCGTCGAGGAGATGTCGTGGATGAAGGGCGAGCCCGACTGGATGCGCCAGATGCGTCTGCGGGCCCTGCGCATCTTCGAGAAGAAGCCCATGCTGCCGTGGTTCGCGGTCAACATGCCTCACCTCGACTTCCAGGACATCTTCTACTACGTCAAGCCCACCGACAAGCAGGTCAACAGCTGGGACCAGCTCCCCGAGTCGGTCAAGCGCACGTACGAGAAGCTCGGCATCCCCGAGGCCGAGCGCAAGTACCTGGCCGGCGTCACCGCCCAGTACGAGTCCGAAGTCGTGTACCACCGCAACCGGGAGGACCTGGAGGCCCAGGGCGTCATCTTCGCCGACATGGACACCGGCCTGCGGGAGTACCCCGAGCTGATCAAGGAGTACTTCGGCTCGGTCATCCCCGCCGGCGACAACAAGTTCGCCGCCCTGAACTCGGCGGTCTGGTCGGGCGGGTCGTTCATCTACGTGCCCCCCGGCGTCGAGGTGGAGATGCCGCTGCAGGCCTACTTCCGCATCAACGCCGAGAACATGGGCCAGTTCGAGCGCACGCTGATCATCGCCGACGAGGGCTCCAAGGTCCACTACATCGAGGGCTGCTCGGCCCCCATCTACACCTCCGAGTCGCTGCACTCGGCCGTCGTCGAGCTGGTGGCCAAGCCCGGCGCCCACATCACCTACACGACGATCCAGAACTGGTCGACCGACGTCTACAACCTGGTCACCAAGCGGGCCCGGGCCGAGACCGAGTCCCGGGTGGAGTGGATCGACGGCAACATCGGCTCCCGCCTCACGATGAAGTACCCGAGCGTGTACCTGGTCGGCCCCAAGGCCACCGGTGAGGTGCTCTCGGTCGCCTACGCGGGCGAGGGCATGCACCAGGACGCCGGCGCCAAGATGATCCACGCCGCCCCCGAGACGACGTCGACGATCATCTCCAAGTCGATCTCCAAGGACGGCGGCCGCACGTCCTACCGCGGCCTGGTCAAGGTGGAGGACGGCGCCAAGGGCGTGAAGAGCCACGTCCGCTGCGACGCCCTGATCCTCGACGAGGACAGCCGCTCCGACACCTACCCCTACATGGAGATCGCCGAGCAGGACGCCCACATCGGCCACGAGGCCACCGTCTCCAAGGTCGGCGACGACCAGCTCTTCTACCTGATGAGCCGCGGCCTCTCCGAGCAGCAGGCCATGAGCATGATCGTCAACGGGTTCATCGAGCCCGTCACCCGCACCCTGCCCATGGAGTACGCGGTCGAGTGGTCCCGCCTCATCGAGCTAAACATGGAGGGCTCGGTCGGGTAGAGGGTGGCGCTGCGCCGGCTGCGCCCCTCAGGGCCGGCGGCTGGCCCGGGGCCTCCCCGCCAGGGCGTGGGCCCGCCGGTGGTCCTCCGACGGCCGGGCCACGGCCGGCAGCTCGTCGAGGAGCCGGCGGAGCTGACGCAGGTCGGCATCCCGGTGGTCGGGGTCGTCCAGCGCCACCAGGTCGACGAGGGCGCGCAGCTCGAACATGCGGGCGCCCTGCTCGGACGCCGTCCGGCGGCTCGCCTCCAGCTCGGCGCGCACCTCGGGCGGGGCGGCGCCCAGGTGGCGCAGTATCGCAGCCCTGACCCGCCGGGACTCAGCGACGAAGAAGCGCTCGCCCCGAGCCTCCGCCGCTCCGAGGGCGCCCTCCACCTCCTCCAGCGCCTGGTCGGCCTCTCCCCGACCCAGCCGCAGCTCGGCCAGGTGGGTCTGCATGCAGGGCAGGAACACCTCGGCGCCCAGCGATCGCCAGGAGGCGATGCCCGAGGCGAGTGAGTCGACGGCGCCGCTGTCGCCGAGCAGCGCCTGGCTCAGGGCCACGCCGCAGACGCTGGTGGCCGTCCAGAAGACGAAGCCGTGACGCTGGCTGATCTCCAGGATCCGCTCCTGGAGCTCGAGGCCCTCCGAGAAGTGGCCATGGAGGTTGGCCACCCAGCTCGTGTACGACATGGCATGGGCCTGGCTGAAGGGGCCGGCCGGGTACGGGAGCTCGCCCGCCCGGGAGCACGCCTTGCGCAGCGTCGCGTCGGCGTCGTCCAACTCCCCCGCCAGCCAGAGCAGCACCCCCAGGTGGGTGAGGGTCGTCGCCAACGGGTCGTTGGGCAGCTTCCAGTGAGGCGAGACGACCGCGTCCGGTGGGCGGCTGGCGAACACGTGGACCGCCGCCTCCAGCAGCTCCCTCGACTCTCCGAAGCGGCCTTCGAAGAAGCGCTGGATGGCGCGGGCCAACAGCTCGGCCTCCACCTCGGGCTGGTCCATGCCCTTCATCCGCTGCAACGCCTCGCCGGCGGCGCAGAAGTCGCCTTCGACGATGTAGAAGGACCAGATGCCCATGGCCGCGGTGAACATCTCGGCCTGGTCGGTGAACCCCTCGGAGAGCTCGAGGGCCCGCCGGTAGTCGTCGGCCGCGGCGGGGGCGGCGTAGCCCTGCAGGCTCACGGTGCTCAGCCCGCGGAGGATGCGGATGCGCACCTCGTGGACGTCGCGGGCGGAGGAGGGGGGCAGCGAGCCGGCCAGGGCCAGCGCCCGGTCGAGGAGGCGTATGGCCTCGACGTGGGCCGCCGCCTGCTGGGCGGCGGTGGCGGCGAGCACGTAGTGGCGCACGGCTTCGTCGGCTTCGCCGGCGGCGTCGAAGTGACGTGCCGCCAGGCCGGCATCGGGGTGGGGGCGGGCCGCCAGCGCCCGGGCCACCGCCCGGTGCGCCGCCCGCCGGTCGTGCAGCTTCTCCTGCGAGTCGTAGGCCGCGTCGCGGACGAGGGCGTGCACGAAGCGGTGGGTGACCGGTCCACCGGGTGACACCAGCTCCTCGAGGATGCCCTGCTGCACCAGGACGGCCAGACCGGCGTCGACCTGCCGCCGGTGGAGGGGCACGACCGCCCGCAGCAGCTCGACGTCGACGTCCCGGCCGATGGTGGCCGCCATCTGGGCCAGGCGCTTGTGCTCGTTGAGACCGTCCAACCGGGCGGTGAGCAGGTCACGGATCGTCCTCGGAATGGCGTCGATGGACTCCGGCCGGGGGGCATCCGCGCCAAAGGCGCGGGCCAGCTCCTCGGTGAACAGGGGGTTCCCGTCGCTTCGCTCGGCGATCATGTCGGCCACCCTCTCGGGCAGGGGATGGAGCTCGGCGAGACGCTGGATGAGCCGGCGGTGGTCGTCAGGCGGGAGGCGTTCGATCGTGACCGTCGAGCAGCACGACCCCGACCAGGGCGGTCGGAACTCGGGCCGGGCGGTGGCGAGGAGCAGGAGCCCGCCGCCTGGCGCGGTCCGGCTCAGCTGGTCGATCAGCTCCAGGGTGGACTGGTCGGCCCACTGGAGGTCCTCTATCAGGAAGAGGGTGCGCTGGTGCTGGGCGGTCGCCAGCACCAGGTCGACGAGGGTGCGGAAGGTCAGCCGGCGGATGGCGACGGGATCCATCTCCAGGGCCCCGTCGGGCCCGGCCGGCACGCCGACGAGGGCCCCGAGGGCCGGCACCGCCTCGGGGGCGAGGCCGGCGTCCTCACACCCGCGCCGCAGCTTCTGGGCGCGCTCCTGGTCGTCGTCCTCGGGCTCGAAGCCGAACTGCTGCTCGAGGAGGCGGATGACGGGGAAGAAGGGCCGGTCGGCGTGGTCGGGGGCGCACATGGCGACGAACAAGGCGTTGCCGCCGGGGATCACGTCCCTCAGGATCTCGGCAGCCACCCGCGACTTGCCGATCCCCGCCTCCCCCACGAGGAGGACGATGCGGCTCCGGCCCGATCCCTGCGGCGCGAGGGAGGCCCAGTCGTCGCGCAGCGACCGGAGCTCGTGGCGGCGGCCGACGAGGGGAGTCAGCGCACGGCCGGCGGCCTGGATGCGTCCGGCCGCCTCCGTCGGGCGCACGACGCGGAAGACCTCGACCTGCCCCGCCACCCCTTTCATCTCGGGCCGGCCCAGGGCCTCGACCTCGAAGTAGCCCCTGACGATCTCGAGCGTCGCGTCGCTGATGGCGACGCTTCCGGCGGGGGCTACCGACTGGATGCGGGCCGCCTGGTTGGGCGTGGCGCCCACGACCGCGTCTCGTTCCGGGCGATCGGGGGCGCCCATCTGGGTCAGCAGCACCAGCCCGGTGTGGATGCCGACGCGGGCCGCCAGTTCGATGCCGAACTGGCGGCGGACCTCCACCGCCACCCTCGCCACCCGGCTCATCACGTCCAGCCCGGCCAGGACGGCCTGGCGGGCGTCGTCCTCGCGGGCCGCCGGGAACCCGAAGTAGGCCATGAGGCCGTCGCCGTAGTAGTCGGCCACGTAGCCACCCCGGGCGGTGATGGCTTCGCCACAGGCGGCCTGGTAACGCCGCACGACCTCGCGGACGACCTCCGGTTCGTGCGCTTCGGCGATGGCGGTGGAGCCCACCATGTCGGCGAACATCACCGTCATCTGCCGGCGCTCGTCGCCGCCCTCCCGCTCCGACTCCGCCCCGGGAGGGGGAGTGGGCCGGCGTCGCAACCGCTCGCCCCAGCCCGGGCGGTTGCGGCGGGTCACGTCA
>DATLGZ010000304.1:0-5116 GCA_035540235.1 Acidimicrobiales bacterium
GCCCGGGGTGGGGCTCCTCCTCGTGAACGCCCTCGGCCTGGCGGATGCGCTGGTTGAGCTTCACGGATCTCTCCTCATCCCCACGCCGGGCGGGCGTGG
The DNA here is from genome assembly GCA_035540235.1 of Acidimicrobiales bacterium. GTDB lineage: Bacteria > Actinomycetota > Acidimicrobiia > Acidimicrobiales > AC-14 > JBFMCT01. The sequence continues at coordinate 100 of DATLGZ010000304.1, forward strand.
CTGGCAGCCGGGGCGGGCGCCGCCCCGGCGAGGAAGCGGGCGGCGAGCTCGGCGAAGGCCTTGCCCACCGGGGACCGGGGGTCGGACTCGGTCACCGGCGTGCCCTGGTTCATGGAGATGGTGACGGTGCGCGACGACGGGACCAGGACGTGCACGGGGAGGCCGATGGTCGCCTCGATGTCCCGCCGGGCCAGGCCCACCTTGGCGTCGGAGCGGTTGAGGACGAGGTGGCGGGCGGCGGTGGTCATGCCCAGCAGGTCGAGAGCGTCGAGCGCCTTGCGCATGCCGCGCACGCTGGGGACGTCGGTGGCGCACACCAGGACCAGGTCCGACGAGCGCTCGATGGCGGCCAGGGCGTGCTCGTCGAGGCCGGCGGCGGTGTCGACCACGACGTAGTCGAACTCGTGAGCCAGCAGCTCGACGACGTGGCCCACGGTGGTGGCCGAGATGTCGTCGGCGTCGGCCGGAAAGAGGGGCCCGCACAGGGCGTAGAAGCCGGCGTGGGGCTCGAGGAAGACCTTCAGGGCGGTGCGGTCCAGCCTGCCGTTGGCCCGGGCCGCGTCGGCCATGGTGGCGTGGGGGGAGATCGAGATGGCGCTGGCCACGTCGCCGAACTGGAGGTCGAGGTCGACCAGCGCCACCCGGCCGGGCGCCCCCTTGGCCAGCGAAGTGGCCAGGTTGGTGGCCACCGTGGTCTTCCCCGAGCCCCCCTTTGACCCGATCACGGTGATCACCCGGCCGGTGGCCACCTCGGCCGAGCGCAGGGCGGCCGTGGCCTGGCGGCGGCCGGCCGCCTCGGCCGCCCGGGCCAGCACCTGGTGCAGCTCGGGGCCGGTGGTTCCGAGGGGGAGCACGTCGCGAGCCCCCGCCCGCAGGGCCAGCTCGTAGGTCTTGGGCTGGGGCCTGGCCACCACCACCGTGCAGACGTCGGGGCGGGCGGCGTCGAAGGCGGCGGCCAGGTCGATGGCGTCGGGGACGGCCAGGCCGGGCCCGAGCACCACCACCGCCGACGAGGGGGCGTCGATGAGGTCGACGGCCTGGCGGGGGTGCATGCGCCCCAGGGCCGGGTCCCAGAACCTCCGGCCGTCGAAGCTGCCGTCGAAGGCCAGCTTGACCTCGTGCTCGAACTCCGCCTCCGGCGTGACGAGTACGACCTCGTTCACAGGTTCACCGTGCCCCGGGTCTGGACCTTGGTGCCCGCCTCGCTGGCCTCGTCCGGTTCGGCCGTCAGCCACAGGCTGCCGTGCTCGGCGGCGAAGACCACCCGCTCCACCGACGGGGCGTCCAGGGCCAGCGTCACCATCAGCCTGCCGGTGACGGCGGCGTCGGGGCGGGACCTCACCGGGCTGCCGCTCTCGTTGCGAACACCGGTGACCCGCACCTTCTGGAGGATCATGTGGGTGGTCTCGGTGTCGCCCTTGAACGACGCCAGCACGCCCACCGAGTCGCCCTCCCGCACCTGGCCGCCCAGGGCCCGCACCGCGTCCATGGCCACCGTCACCTGCAGCAGGTTGGACGGCACGCCGGCGGCGTCGGCGGCCGAGCCGAAGCGGGTGGTCACCAGCTGCTCGCCGGGGACCAGGTCGACGAGCGCCACCTTGCCGGCGAGGGCGTCGAGGGCGGAGACGGCTCCGGCGGCTCTCACTTTCACCGGGACGGTCTCCTGGCGGACCTTGGCGCCCACCTCCTCGCCCTTGGTCCCCATGGCGATGGCATCGGCCACCACGTAGACCTTGGCCGGCTCCTCCCCCTTCAGGGCGCGGCTTTCGGCTCCCTTGACGTAACCGACGAGCAGCGCCGCTCCTGCGGCGGCGAGGACGACGGCGGCGGCGACGCCCGCCGCCTTGGACTTGAGCAGGTTCATGGGGTCTGGGCTCCTAGCTGACGAGCTTGACGATGGACACACCGAACTCGCCGCCGCCGATGGGGCCGCCGGTGTTCTGGACGAAGCGGGCGAAGACGCCGGCGATGCATGTTTGGGGAGCGCTGCACGGGGCCGGGTTGGAGTTGTCGGCGGGGAAGCGGTAACCGGTCAGCCTGAAGGCCCCGAACCCCACGATGCGGTAGCGGGCGATCGTCCCCTGGCGGTCGATGAGGTCGAAGATGGGCACCAGGAGGTCCTTGCCGACCAGGGCGCCGAGGTCGCAAGTTGCGGGCTTGGCCGCGCCCGTGCGGGCCGACGCGATCTCTCCCGAGGCCAGCTCCAGCAGGCAGGTGCCGGCCACGGGGTCCAGCCACCCGAAGCCGCCGGGGACGTCCTGGCCGGCCGGCCCGGTGCAGGAGGACGACACGTTGGTGTGGAAGATGGTGGTCGCCTGCACGTCGAGCTGGACGGCCCGCCACTCGCACACCGACATGCCGAGGGGAAGCACCTGGCCCCGCGTGGGCGGGCCCCAGGCCGCCACCGCCGTGGCGTGGAGGGTCTCGCCCGCCTTCGAGCTGAAGACGGGGGCGAAGTTGAAGGGGAGGACACCGCCGCCCGAGGAGGTGAGGGTACGGGTCCGCACCGTCACCGTGCGGGCGGCGGCGTCGACCGCGATCGACTGGATGGCGGTGGCCCCGTCAACCGCGTTGGCGCCCGCCAGGGCGGCCAGGGGGGAGTCGGAAGGGGCGGCGGAGCACGCCGGCTCGCCCAGGGCGCAGCTGTGGGCGACCGAGAGGGCGACCGCGTCCGCCCCGTTCTGCAGCTCCCGCCGCTCGTGCACCATGGCGCCCACGTCCACGACCAGGGCGGCCATCACCATCATGACGACCAGGAAGGCGGCCACCATCACGAGGGTGACGCCCCGCTCGTCGGGGGCGGCGCCTCTCAGCCGCCGCATCGCATGGCCCCCTTGGCGGTGATCGTCCACGTGCCGCTGCCGAACAGAGGGATGTCGTAATGGTGGGGATAGGTGGCCACCACCCGGGCCGTGCCCACGCCGGTGGCCGGGCACTTGTCGGCGACGGTGACGGTGATGGCGTCGACGTCCAGCCCCGGAGCTGCGTCGCGGGTGGCGGTGCGGGCGTCGGCCTCGACGCTGGCCGGGGAGGAGGAGAGGGCGGCGGTGCGAGCCCCCTCGCGCACCGCCGCACTCAGCTCGACCTTGGCGTGGTAGCCCTGGCCGAACTCGACGATCCCCCAGAGCATGAGGACCAGCACGGGCAGCACGACTGCCAGCTCGACCGCTGCTGCTCCCCGCTCCCAGGAGGACCGTCGTTCCACACCGCGACTGTGCGGAGGAGGGCGGCGCCCGTCATCCTCACTATTGATGAAATCCGGCGTCGCGGGCGAGGGCGACGGCCGCCAGCTGGCTGTTGACCCCCAGCTTGCGGAGGATGGCCTGGATCTGGCTGCGCACCGTGGCGACGGAGACGAAGGAGGCGGCCGCCACCGCCTCGGCCGACCTGCCTTCCACCAGCTGGGCCAGCACCGCCCGCTCCCGGGCGGTGAGCGCCTCGAAGGCGGCCAGGCGGCGGCGATCGGCGGCCCGCTTGGCCCGCAGGTCGGCCAGCAGCTCGTCCCGACCGGCCTGGTCGAGGAGCGTCCCCCGGTTGGCCACGGTGGCCACCGCCTCGATGAGGTCGTCGAAGGGGATGGTCTTGGCCAGCAGGCCCGCCGCCCCCGCCTCGACGCACGCCGCCAGCTGGGCCCGATCGGTCACGCCCGTGAGCATGACAACGACCGCCCCCGCCTCGACGAGCGGCCCGACCAGGTCGAGGCCGGAGCCGAGCGGGCCCAGGTCGAGGTCGAGGAGCACGACCACCGGCGCCCGCCGGCGGGCGGCGTCCACCACGTCGGTTGCCGCCGGGCCGGACGAGGTGGCCACGTCGAGGCCCCGCGCCCGCAGGGCCAGGCTGAGCGCCCCCGACAGCAGGTCGTGGTCGTCGACCAGCAGCAGGCGCAGCGGCTCAGCGCCCATCGGCCGGCGCCGGCGGCAGGGGCAGGCACAGGGCGAATGCCCCGCCCACCTCCGACTCGTCCACCCACAGGTCACCGCCCTGGTCCCGCAGGAGCCGGCCGGCCACCAGCAGGCCGATGTCCCCGCTGCCGGCGGCCGGCGCGTCGAAGCGGGCGTTCGCCGAGCGGCGCCCCTGCAGCGACACGAGCGGCCCCCGGTCGGCGACCCGGAGGACCGCCCAGGTGCCGTCCGCCCGACCGGCGACGGTGATGGGCCCGCCGGGCGCCCGCCTGTCGGCGTTGTCGAGCAGCAGGCGGATGGCCTCCGCCGTCTGGGTCGCCCCTCCCAGGCCGGCCAGGCCGGCCGGCACGTCCACCGTCACCCGGCCTGCCCACCCCATGTCGGCCACCACCGCCGCCGCCACCGCCGCCAGGTCCACCGTCCCCGGCGCCCGGCCGTCGTCGAGCAGGCCCTGGAGGCGCTCGACCCCGGCCGTCAGCACCTGGGTCAGCGAAGCCCGGTCGCCGGCGGTGAGCCGGTCGCGGTAGCGCTCCAGGGTCACCGCCGCCCCCTCGATGGCCACCACCGCGTTGCGCACGTCGTGGCGCTGAGCCCGCCGCGACGCCTCCTCGGCCCGGTCGCTGGCGGCGTCGGCCTCGATGGTCAGCTCCGAGTCGAACAGCCGCGCCCGCTGGTCGGCGTAGGCCCTGACCAGCTCGAGGCCGCAGCCCAGCGCCGCCACCACGAACCCGATGGCCCGCATGGCGGCCGCCGCCACCTCCCATCGGCTCCCGGCCGGGCCGGCGGCGGCGTCGGCCAGCTGGGCCAGAACGAGGGCGAAGGCGAGGGCGCCGGCCCACGCGTAGAGCCCCTGCAAGCGGATTCCCTTCAGTACGTAGGCGCAGGCCAGGGCCAGCCAGACGCCAGCCACGAGGGAGGCGGGCACCGCCGTCGCCCACGCCGGCCCGCCGACGCCGTCCACCGTGAGGGCTAGCCCCACCCCGGGCACGGCCGCCAAGCCGGCGGCCAGCACCGCCACCAGGGCGGCGGCGGCGGCCAGCACCGGGCCGGGACGGGCCCGGGTGTCGACAGCCGGGGCCCTCACGCCGACTGCCAGCAGCACGAGGGTGGCCACC
>DATLGZ010000305.1:0-4659 GCA_035540235.1 Acidimicrobiales bacterium
GCTCGGGCGACGCCGGCCCAGCCCGCTCGGCCGGCTCGGGCCGCGCCTGGGCCGGGGCCTCGGCGGCGTCGATCGCCTCGGACGGGGCGGCGGCGGCGATAGCGGCCTTCTTGGCCCGCCGCCGCTTCGGCTTGGCCGCCGCCTCGGACGGCGCCGCCTCAGCGCCCGGCACGGCCACCTCGGGCGCGGGCGCCGGGGCCGCCGCCTCGGCCCGGCGGGCCCGCCGGCCGGCGCCGATGTCGGCTTCGACGGTCTCCTCGGTCGGCACCCCGGCCACCCGGGCCACGCCAGGGAGGCCCAGCTCGATCCCCCGGCGGGGCGGGTCGAGGGCCTGGACCACGAACGTGCGCACCTCGCCCTTGCTGAGGACCGACTTGGCGCTGCGGGGCGCGGGCGTGCCCAGCGCCACGAGGGGCACGTAGCAGTGCGCCCCTTCCGCCATCACGAAGGCCCCGTGGGACGTGAACCCCTCCACCTCGCCCTGGACCTCCGTGCCCAGGGGATGGTCGGCGATGAACTGGATGAAGGGCAGCGGGTCGTTGACGGAGCCCGCCGGCTTGGCCCGCCGGCGCCGCCCCCGCTTCCCCGCCTTGCCGCCCGCGTCGCCATCGCCGTCGCCGTCGCCGTCGCCCGCCGGCCCCTCGTCGGGGTGGAACGCCTCGGCCGTGGCCTCGGCGATGGCCACCGCCACCGGCCCCTCCGCCACCGCCGCCCGCTTGAGGGCGGCCTTCTGCGCCTTGCGGGCCTGGCGGATGGCTTCGCGGCTGCGCGGCCCCCGCACCGGCGCCCGGGGCGTGAAGATCCAGCCCACCCCGGGAACGGGCTTGCCCCCGATGAGGCGGCCATCGTCGAACAGCCACGGGTACTCGGCGTGGAACTCCTGGAACGAGTCGTTGGACAGCACCACCGCGTCGGTGCGGTCGGCGATGCGCAGCAGGAACCCGTCGCCCCGCCCGAGCGCCCCCGCCGGCGGCGACACGATCTCACCGGCGGCCTCGGCCTGCTCGTACTCCGAGCGCTCGGACTCGTCGATCCGGTACCCGAACGAGGCGTCGACGACGACGATGACCTGCTCGGCCGGCCGCTCGAGCATGAAGGCCCGCACCGCCTCGTCGAGCTGGGCCAGGCTGGGCACGGAGCGGCCCTCGGTGGCGATGTTGGAGCCGTCGACGACGACGTAGCGGTCAGGCATGGCGGTGCTCAGTCAACCACTCCGCGTCGCCCACAGGGGGAATGGGCGGTCGTGAGCCGTGCCGAGCGCGCCGATACTGGTCCCATGGCCGCGCCTGCCCCCAACTGGTACCCGGACCCGTCGGGCGTGGCCGACCTGCGCTACTGGGACGGCGGCGAGTGGACCCGCAGCGTGGTGGTCGCCGGTCACGTCACCGAGCGCCCCATGCCGTGGCCCCCGGTGACGCCGGCGCCCGCCCCGCCGCCCGACGAGCGGGCCGAGCTGCCGGGGCGGGCCGCCCTCTACGGCCTGGGAGGGTTCGCCGCCGGCATGGTGGCGGCCCTGGCCCTGTCCATCGCCGCCGCCGTGCTCGACCTGCCCCACATCGCCGCCCTGCTGCTCAACCTGGGCGGACTGTGGACGGGTCTGCTGGGGGCGTGCTGGCTGGCCAGCCGCCGCTGGGGCAGCGGCCGGCTGGTACGGGACTACGGACTGCGCATCTCGGGGGCGGACGTGGGCCGGGGGCTGCTCATGTCCCTGGCCGCCCGCGTGGCCGCCGCGGTGGTGGTCGTGCCCTTCGTGCTGCTCGACGAGCGCCTGGCGGGCGACAACACCGGCGTCTTCGGGGACGTGGGCTACAGCCCCCTCACCTTCGCCATCTTCGCGGTGGTCGTCGTCTGCGGAGCGCCGGTCGTGGAGGAGCTGTTCTTCCGGGGGCTGCTGCTCCGCTCCCTCACCACCCGCCTGGGCGACACCGCCGCCCTGCTCATCCAGGCCGGGCTGTTCGCCCTGGCCCACTTCAGCCCTCTCCTGGGGCTGGCCAACTTCTCGGTCGTGGCCGTCATCGGCGCCGCCGGCCTCATCTTCGGCATCACCGCCCGTCGCTGGCGGGTGGGCACGTCGGTCGTGGCCCACGGCGCCTTCAACCTGGTCTCCGTGGTGGCCCTGGGCTTCGCCACCTTCTGATTCGCTGATTGCCTCGGGGCTGCGCCCCCGAGGCACGGCTGACGCCCTACCCTCGGACGGCTCGCTCCACCAGCACACGCTGCTCGCTGGCGTGGACCGTCTGGCTGCCGGCGGCGGGGCTGGGCGCGGCCGCCCGGCTGATGTGGCGGAGGCGGGGCCGGAGGACGGTGTGGAGGCGGGCGTGGACGAAGCGCCACGGCCCCATGTTCTCGGGCTCCTCCTGCAGCCAGACGACCTCGTCGGCCGACGGGTAGCCGCCCAGGATCTCGAGCAGGGCGGCCTCGGGCCACGGGTACAGCTGCTCCAGCCGGACCACCGGCACCGCCACCCCCGCCCGGTCGCGCTCGGCCATGGCGTCGTAGGCCACCTTGCCCGACGCCACGATCACCCGCGACACCGAGGACCGGTCGCCGGCGAAGCCGGGGTCGTCCAGCACCTCCCGGAACGACCCGCTCGCCAGCTCGCTCACCGGCGAGCGGGCGTGGTGGGCCCGCAGCAGCGACTTGGGGGTGAAGATCACCAGCGGTTGGCGGCGCGCCCGCCGCACCTGCCGGCGCAGGAGGTGGGAGTACTGGGCGGCGGTGGTGGGGTTGGCGGCCTGCATGTTGTCCTGGGCGCACAGGGTGAGGAACCGCTCGATCCGGGCCGACGAGTGCTCGGGGCCCTGGCCCTCGTAGCCGTGGGGAAGGAGCATCACCAGGCCCGACGCCTGGCCCCACTTGTCCTCGGCGGCCGCCACGAACTGGTCGATCACGATCTGGGCCCCGTTGGCGAAGTCGCCGAACTGGGCCTCCCAGGCCACCAGGGCGTCGCGGTGGACGACCGAGTAGCCGTACTCGAACCCCAGGGCGGCGTACTCCGAGAGGAGCGAGTCGTAGACCCAGAACTTGCCCTGGCCGCCGTCCCCTCGCCGCGGCTGGCCCCGCCCGAGGTGGGCGAGGGGGACCCACTCCTCGCCGCTCTCGTAGTCGACGAGGACGGAGTGGCGCTGGGAGAACGTGCCCCGCCGGGTGTCCTGGCCGGTGAGGCGCACGTCGGTGCCCTCCAGCAGAAGCGACCCGAAGGCCAGCGCCTCGGCCAGGGCCCAGTCGACCTGCCCACCGGCGTAGACGTGGAGGCGGGTGGCCAGCTGGCGGGCCAGCTTGGGGTGGACGGTGAACCCGGCGGGCGTGTCGTGGAGGGCGTCCACCACCAGGTCGAGGCGAGCCGGCTCGACCCCGGTGGCGGGGCGCTCGGCCGGCGCCAGCCCGTTGCCCTCGCCGAGGGGGGCGGTGCGCACCTCGGGCGGGGAGGGCGGTTCCGACGACCGGGTCTCCTCGAACGCCTGCTGGAGCTTGGCCAGGAAGTCCTCCAGCGCCCGCTCCGCCTCCTCCATGGTGAGATCGCCCCGGCGCACCAGGGTCTCGGTGTACAGCTTGCGCACCGACCGGCGGGCCTCGATGCGCTTGTACATGAGCGGCTGGGTGTAGGACGGGTCGTCGCCCTCGTTGTGGCCGTGGCGCCGGTAGCAGACCATGTCGATCACCACGTCCTTGTGGAACGCCTGGCGGAACCCGAAGGCCAGGCGGGCGACGCGCACGCAGGCCTCGGGGTCGTCGCCGTTGACGTGGAAGATCGGGGCCTGGACCATCTTGGCCACGTCGGTGGGGTAGACGGACGAGCGGGCCTCGGCGGGGGCGGTGGTGAACCCCAGCTGGTTGTTGATCACCAGGTGGATGGTGCCGCCCACCCGGTAGCCCCGCAGGGCTGACAGGTTGAGGGTCTCGGCCACCACGCCCTGGCCGGCGAAGGCGGCGTCGCCGTGGACGATCACCGGCACCACCGCGAACGACTCGGGCTCGTCGATGAGATCCTGCTTGGCCCGCACCATCCCCTCGACCACCGGGTCCACCGCCTCCAGATGGGAGGGGTTGGAGGCAAGGGTGACGGGCAGGGGGATGCCGGAGCGGCCCACGAACTTGCCCGACGCGCCCAGGTGGTACTTCACGTCCCCCGACCCCTGGGTGGTGGCGGGATCGAGGTCGCCCTCGAACTCCCGGAAGATCTTGCTCACCGACTTGCCCACGATGTTCGACAGCACGTTGAGCCGGCCCCGGTGGGCCATGCCCAGCACCGCCTCCTGGGCGCCGGCCCGGGCCGCGCAGTCGAGCAGCTCGTCGACCAGGCAGATGGCGCTCTCCGCCCCCTCCAGGCCGAAGCGCTTGTGGCCCACGTACTTGGTGTGGAGGAACCGCTCGAAGGCCTCCGCCGCGTTGAGGCGGTCGAGCACGTGGCGCTGCTCGTCGGGCTCCAGCACGACCCGCACGCCCTCCACTTGCTCCTGGATCCACCGCTTCTGGTCGGGCTCCTGGATGTGCATGTACTCCACCCCGATCCGCCGGCAGTAGGCGTCTCGGAGGACGCCCAGCACGTCCCCCAGCGTCATCCAGTCGCGGCCCGCCACCCCGTCGACGAAGAACTCCCGCTCCAGGTCCCAGATGGTCAGGCCGTAGGTGGCGGGCCGCGACTGGATGACGCTGGGG
>DATLGZ010000306.1:0-1553 GCA_035540235.1 Acidimicrobiales bacterium
TCTGGAGCATCAGGTGCACGCCCCGGAAGCCGGGGTGGCCTTCGAGGACCTTGATGAGGTACCCGCTGGCTTCGGGCGCCCTCACCTGCTCGGGCAGGTTGCGGGTCATCTGGACTCTGGCGTGCATGGCTCCTCCTCGGAAGGGTGTTCGTTGACGAGGAGGACAATGCGCTGTCTGGAGCGGCGCCACATCCGTGGCACCACGTCACTCCGGTACGTATCCGGTGATGACGGTCACCTCCGGGAGAGGACCCAGGCCGCCAGCTGGGTGCGGGACGTGAGACCGAGCTTGGTGAGGATGCGGCTCACGTGCGTCTCGACCGTCCGCTCGGAGAGGACGAAGTGCTCCGCTATCTCCCGGTTCGAACGGCCCCGGGCGACGAGGGTGGCGACTTCACGTTCCCGTCTGGTCAGGGGGTCGTCGGCGGCGTCGCCGGCGAGGCCATCGAGGATCGAGCGGCTCGTGCGGGCCGCCACGGCCATGCCGAGGCGCGAGGCGATGCTGTGCGCCTCCTCGGCGAGCGGCCGCACGGACGCCGGGTCGGTCTGAGCCGCCAGCTGCGCCCAGTGCAGCAGCGCCTCCGCCAGGTACGGGGGGACGCCCGCCCTCCGGTTGGCCGCCGTCGCCGCCGCGAAGTGCCCATGCGCCTCGTCGGGCCGGCCCAGGAGGGCGGCGAGACGGCCGAGACGACCCGAGATCGAGCCCTGGCTGCCGACCGAACCGGCGCCGCCCGCCACGTGGTGGGCGGCGTAGGGGAGGAGGGCCTGGTAGGCGGCGTCGGCGCCCTCGGGGTCGCCCAGATCGCAGGCCGTCGAGGCGAACAGGCACAGGGCGGGCAGCCAACGCCCATCGACGCTCATGAGCGGGATGAGCGGCTTGGCCCGCTCGTGGAGGCGGCGGGCGGTCTCGGTCTCCCCCACGGCGAACGACACCCGGGCGACGTCGCACACGGCGATCGGGTCGTTGACGTGATCGAGGAACGCCATCCTCTCCGGGTGCTCGTCGCCCGTTCCCCGGAGGCGCTCCACCTCCCCGGCGATGGCGTGGGTCACACCGACGGCGGAGTGATCCTCGAGCCGATAGGCCAGCCGTCGGGCTTCGTGGGCGAGCCGGTAGGTGTCGTCCAGCCGCCCCCCGCTCAGGGCCAGGCCGGCCCGCACGACCAGGAGGTGCCAGTCCGCCAGGGGACGGTGAAGCGCCTCCACCACTCGAGCCAGCTCGGCTTCCTCTCGGTGGGCGTCCTGGAGCTCGCCCAGCTGGAAGGCGGCGTCGATGCGCCAGAGGTGGCCCCACATGACCGCCACGGGGCGGCCGTGATCGCGCCCGAGGGCGATCAGACGGGCGCCGAGACGGCGCCGCTCGGGCACGCCCGCCGGGCCCGAGCGCACGTAGTGGCGGGCCCGGACGGCCTCGATGAGCGCGTCGGGGTCCGTGAGCGACTCGGCCTCGTCGAGGACGGCCCGGCTGTCGGCGTCGGCCGCCTCCACGGAGGCGATCTGGGCCCGAAGGTGGACGATCTGAGCCTTCAGCCGGACCGCGAACGGGGCGGGAT
>DATLGZ010000307.1:0-6681 GCA_035540235.1 Acidimicrobiales bacterium
GCCCGCTCCTGGTAAGCCTGGGCCCGGGCCACCGCGAGCTTCTCGGCCGCCCTGGCCTGTAGGGCCTTCGCCACCCGGGACTCGCGCTCGGCCACGGCGCACGAGAGTAGGCCGCCGCCGGGGCGGGAAGGCATGAGGGCGGAACCCCGCGCCAGGAGGTGGCTCTGTGCCTGCCAAGAACGAACTGCCCGCCAAGGACGAACTTCCCTCGACCCTGCTACGCAGCTCGGCCAAGGCCCAGCGCACCTGGTCCAAGGCCCACGACAGCGCGGTGGAGAGCTACGGCGAGGGCGAGCGCGCCCACCGCACCGCCTTCTCCGCCCTCAAGCACTCCTTCGAGAAGGTGGGCGACCGCTGGGAGCCCAAGGAGACCAAGGGCCCGTCGGATCCCCAGGCGGCCAAGAGCGGCGCCCAAGCCCGCAAGGGGGGCAAGACCTACGGCGGCGTGGACGTCGAAGGCCACTCCCGCGACGAGCTCTACCAGCGCGCCCGCAAGCTCGGGGTGAGGGGCGCGTCGCGCATGAAGAAGACCGAGCTGGCCGAGGCCATCGCAACGAAGCAGTAGCCGCCGTTTCGGTGCCCGAACCGCCGGGTAGCGCCACAACCGGACGATCCACATCCGCCAGTCCCGAAGGAGCGGTGCCCATGCCCACAGCAGCAGCGTCGAAGACCGGCACGGCGCGGGGGCCCAAACGCGCCCCCGCCATCCCCGCCCGCTCGAACGCCACCGGCTCGAACACCCGGCGGGCGCCGTCGTCCAAGGCGGCAGCCAGGTCCTCGGCCGGGCCGGGAGCGAAGAGCCAGGCCAAGCGCACCGCGACGAGCGCCACCAAGGCGGGCCGCCAGGTCGCGGGCAAGGCCGCCGGGCAGGGCCGCAAGGTCGCCGGCCAGGCCAAGGAGCAGGCCCTCGACGTTGCCTCCACCGCCACCGACCGGGGTGGCGCTCTGGTCGAGACGGCCAAGCAGGACGCCCGCGCCCTGGCCGGCACGGTCCGCTCCCGGGCGGGCGAGGTCACCGAGGAGGTGGCGGCCCAGACCAGCTCGCTGGTGGAGGAGGCCCGCTCCCAGGTCGAGGCCCAGGTCGAGACGGGGACGCTGCGGCTCGCCGTCGCCTTCCAGGAGCTGGGCGAGGAGGCTCAGGCCCTGGCCGAGGGACGGCCCGAGGACGCCCCCCGGCTCTCCGGCTACGTCTTCGACGCCGCCGACCGCTGCTACGGCGCCGCCGACCGGCTCCACGCCTTGGCCGACGACATCCAGGACCGGGGCCTGCCCGGGGTGCTCGACGACGTGCAGGACTTCGCCCGCCGCCGCCCGGGGGCGTTCCTGGTGGGCGCGGCGGTGGTGGGTTTCGGCATCGGCCGCCTGGTGAAGGCCAACCGGGCCGAGGGAGACGGGGGCTACGACGCCTCCCCGGGGACGGGCGGCCCACCCTCCAACGGAAACGGCCACGCCGGCCGCCAGCCCCGGGCCCTTCCCGCCGGGGGAGGCCGATGATGGCGGCCACCTCCTGGTACGGCAGCTCCTCGGCCGAGCAGGGCCCGGCCGGCGACCGCCCGCTGGGCGAGCTGTTCTCCGACCTCAGCAGCTCCCTCCAGACGCTGGTGCGCAAGGAGGTGGAGCTGGCCAAGGTGGAGGTGAAGGAGCAGGCGTCGCGGGCCGGCAAGGCGGCCGGCCTGCTGGCCGGGACCGCGGTGGCCGGCTTCGTGGCCCTGCTGCTGCTCGCCTTCGCCCTGGCGTGGGGGCTGGCCGAGGCGGTGCCCACCGGCGTCGCCTTCCTGGCCGTGGGCCTGCTGTTCTCCGTCGCCGCCGCCCTGCTGCTGGTGGCGGGCAGGCAGAAGCTGGCCACCGTGCGACCCGTGCCCGAGCAGACCGTCCGCACCCTGCGCGAGGACGTGGAGGTCGCCAAGACCTCGCTCTCCCGCGGCGTGCAGTACTGACCCAGACAGGAGGAAGGAATCGTGGCCACCACCGCGGACGAGGTCCGGCGAGACATCGAACGGGCGCGCAGCGACCTGGGCACCACCCTCGAGGCCATCGGGGACAAGGTGGCTCCCAGGAAGGTTGCGGCCCGGGCCAAGGACAACGTGCACGAGCGCATCGAGGACGTGAAGGACCGGGTCTCCCCCGGCCGCATCACCCGCCGGCCCATCGAGGCGGTGAGGAGGGGCGTCCACTCGGTCATGGGCAGCGCCGGCTCGGCCGCCGGCACCGTGTCCGGGGCCACCGCCTCGGCCGCCGGCCGGGCGGGGGAGGCGGCGGGTTCGGTCAGGGGCTCGGTGGGCTCGGTGAAGGGCTCGGTAAAGGGCTCGGTCAAGGACGCGCCCGGCGCCGTTCGGGACACCGCCGAGGGCAACCCCCTGGCGGCGGGCGTGCTGGCGGTGGCGGCCGGGTTCTTCGCCGCCTCCGTGTTGCGCCCCACCCGGCGCGAGCAGCAGCTGGCGCGCCAGCTCCGGTCCCGGCTGGAGCCGCTCACGCAGGAGGCCGTCGAGGCCGGCCGCCAGGTTGCGGGCGAACTGCAGTCGTCGGCCCGCCAGCACCTCCAGGAGGTGGCCGAGACCGCCCAGGAGGCTGTGACCGACGTCAAGGACGAGGCGGCGTCGACGGCCCGGGCCCTGGCCGCCGACGCCCGGGAGGAGGCGGCCGAGGTCAAGGACGAGGCGGCCCAGTCGGCCCACCAGGTCACCGGCCAGGCCCGGCGGTCCGCCGCCTCCGTGCGGGGGACGGCCCAAGGCGAGGCCCAGCGGGTGCGGGGCGCGGCCCGGGCCCAGGGCGAGCCCGGCGGGGGCGACGACGGCGCCGGGGAGGACGTTCCCGACGACCCCTCGGGCACGGGCGACCCCACCGAGACCGAGGGCACGCCCGACGCTCCCACCCCCTCTACCGAGGACCCCATGGCCCGGGTCCGGGCCGCCGCCGCCCGGGTCCGCTGAGCTAAGGATCCTCAGGACGAGCCGGCGAGGGAGCGGCGCGCCCGGGCCGACGCGATCTCGGCGAGCACGTCGGCCACTGTGATCCGCAGGAGGCCGGGGTCGGGTCGGTGGCCCCGCGGGTCCCCGCCGCGCCCTGCCCAGAGGACCCGGTGGAGGGGGCGGTCGGGGGGCGGCCCCCACAACCCCGGCGGCGTCGGCCCGAACAGCACCACCGAGGGGGTACGGGTGGCGGTGGCCAGATGGGCCACACCCGTGTCGCCGCACAGCACGAGCCCGGCGCCGGCCACGAGCCGGGCCAGGTCGAGCACCCCCGTGCGGCCGGCCCTGACCGCACGGGGGGGCAGGCCGGCCATGGCCGCCACCGAGGAAGCCAGCTCGACCTCACCAGGGCCGCCGGTGACCACGACCTGGCGGCCGGACCGCGACTCGTGGCGGGCCACGTCGGCCCATCGCTCGGGCGGCCACCGGCGGGCGGGGTAGGCGGCCCCGGGATGCACGGCGGTCACGCCCGTGAACGGGGCGTGGACCTCCAGGTCGAGTCGGTCAGTGTCGGCCGGGATGCCGGACTCCCACAGCAGCCGGCACCACCGCTCCACCTCGTGCTCGTCCGACGGGTGCTCCTGCGAGAGCCACCGCGGGCCGCCCGCCGTCTCCCCCACCTCGGGGTGGGCGAAGGCGACCAGGCGCCGGGGGCGCAGGGCGGCCAGCAGCCGCGAGCTCTCGGGGCCGCGCCCGTGGAGGTTGACGGCCACATCGGGACGGAGTGGCCCCGGCAGTGGCCGGAGGTCACGGCTGGGCACGACATGGTGCGCCGCCCCGGCCAGCCGCACCAGCGGCGCCAGCGCCGGATCGGTGACCAGCAGCCGCCGGTGCCCGGGGAAGGCGTCGCCCAGGGCCCGCAGGGCGGGCAGGGCGGCCAGCAGGTCGCCCAGGCCGAGGGCCCGCAGCACCAGAACCACCGGTTGGGGCGTCACCCCTGCCCCCCTACGGCCAGGACGGCTCCATCGACGGGCAAACCACCAGCTCCCTCAGCTCGCAGCCCGGCGGCTGGCGGAGGGCGAACACGACGGCGGCGGCCACGTCTTCGGGCCGGTTCAGCTTGGCGTCGGGAGGCGGCTTGTAGCGGTCGTCCCGAGCGTCGAAGAAGGCGGTCTGCATGCCGCCCGGCACGAGCAGCGTCACTCCCACCCGGCCCGCCGTCTCCGCCGCCAGGGCACGCGTGAAACCCACCACCCCGAACTTGCTGGCGCAGTAGGCGGTGGCGTCGCTCAGCGCCCGCAACCCCAGGGTGGACGCCACCGTGACCACCCTGCCGCCGCGGCCCGAGCGGGCCAGGGCGGGCAGGGCGGCCCGCACCACCGCCGCCGTGCCCAGGAGGTTCACCTTGACCACCCGCTCCCACTCCTCGGCCGGGACCTCCTCCAGCACGCCGCACGAGTCCGTCCCCGCCGCGGTGACCACGGCGTCGAGCCCGCCCGCCCGGGCCACCATCCGGGCCACCGCCGCCTCCGCCGCCCGCCCGTCGGCCAGGTCGACGACCTCGTGGTCGGCGCCGGCCGCCGGCGGGACGCGGTCGAGCACGGCCGGCCGGCCGCCGGCGGCGGCGACGGCCTCGACCACCGCCGCCCCGAGCCCCGACGAGCCGCCCGTCACCAGCACCGTGCCCAGCGGTCGGCTCACTGCGATACCACCTCCTGGAACAGCCGGGTGGTGGACCGCCCGGCCAGGTACGGGAGCACCACGGCCTGCCCGCCCCAGCGGGCCAGCGTCTCGGCCTCGGGGAGGTCGGCGCCGGCGTAGTCGCCGCCCTTGACGAACACGTCGGGGCGGAGCCGGTCGAGCACGGCGGCGGGCGTGTCCTCGTCGAACACGGCCACCGCATCGACGCACGAGAGGGCGAGCAGCACGGCTTCCCGGTCACCCTCCGGGGACCGGGGCCGTCCCGCGCCCTTCAGCCGGCGGACCGACTCGTCGGAGTTCAGGCAGACGACCAGGCAGTCGCCCAGGGCGCGCGCCCCCTCCAGGAGGGAGACGTGGCCGGCGTGCACGACGTCGAAGCAGCCCCCGGTGGCCACGACCGTGCCTCCTCTGGCCCGCGCCGCCGCCACCACGTCCTCGGCCCTCGCCGGCCCCGGCGGCTCGGGCGGCGTCGCGCCGTACCCGAACCGCACCGCCGCCGCCCCGCCCGCAGCCACGAACCGGCTGGCAGCATGGACCGCGGCCACCACCGCCTCCGACACCACCGCCCCGGCCGCCAGGGCGGCGCCGGCAGCGGCGGCGAAGCGGTCCCCGGCCCCGCACGGGTCGCCGGCCGTCCCTACGGGCGGCGCGGGCACCACGAAAGCCGGCCCCGGGCCGTCCACCACGAGGGCGCCGTGAGCGCCCAGGGTGACGGTCACGGCGGCGGCCTCCCACCGGTCACGCAGCGACCGGGCCACGGTCTCGGCGGCGGCGAGCCAGTCCGGCCCGCTCGCCGGCCCGCCGGCCAACCTGCCGGCCAGCCCGCCGGCCGGTCCGGTCTCCGGCGCCAACCCCGACGCCTCGGCTCGGTTGGGCGTGACCAGCCGGCACCCCGCCACCGGGCGCGCGCCCCGGGGGTGAGGGTCCCAGACGGCGGGAGTGCGGGCGGGGCGACCGGCCACAGCGGAGCGGACCGAGGAGGCGGCGGAGACCCCTCGTCCGTAGTCCGACACCAGCACGGCCGCCGCCGCCCGCAGGACGCGGACCGCCTCTCGGGGAAGCGGCCCCACCCCGGCCACCGGGGCGCAGTTCCGGTCGAGGCGCAGCAGGCTGCGGTCGCCAGCCCGGATGCGCACCTTCTCGGGCGTGGGGCCGGCCAGGCCGACGTCGATGACCCGCACCCCGGCCCGGTCGAGCAGGCGCGCCACCTCCCGACCTGCCTCGTCCCGCCCCAGGGCGGTCACGAGCACGACCTCCCGCCCCTCGCCGCCGGCGGCATCGGGCGCGGCGGCCAGGGCGGCAGCCAGCCCCGCCCCTCCCGGGCGGGTGACGGAGGCGGTCTCGTCCACCACCGGCACAGGAGCGTCGGGGCTGACCCGCTCCACCCGGCCGGTCACGTCGCGATCGAGCAGGGTGTCGCCCACCACGACGAAGGGGCCTCTCACCGGCTCGCCCCCTCGGCGGCCAGCACGCCGGCCTCCAGCAGGGCGTCGAAGCGGGCGCACAGGAGGTGGACCGCCACCAGGTGCGCCTCCTGCACGGTGGCGGCGGCGGTGGCGGGCACGCACAGGGCGTCGTGGCAGGCGGCCGCCAGCGGGTTGGGAGCGGGACCGGTGAGGGCCCACGTCGTCATCCGCCCCCGGCGGGCGGCGTCCACCGCGGCGAGGACGTTGGGGCTGCGGCCCGACGTGGACAGCGCCACCAGCACGTCCCCCGGGCGGCCGTGGGCCTGGACCTGGCGGGCGAACACCGCCTCGGGCCCGTAGTCGTTGCCGATGGCGGTGACGGTCGACGTCTCGGCGTGGAGGGCGAGAGCGCTGAAGGCGGGGCGGTCGGTGCAGAACCGGCCGACCAGCTCCGAGGTGAGGTGCTGGGCCTCGGCCGCGCTGCCGCCGTTGCCGGCGGCGAGCAGCCGCCCGCCCCGCAGCAACACCCGCAGCAGCTGCGAGGCCCATCCGTCGATGCGCCCCACCTCGGCGTCGAGCCAGTCGAGGGTGGTGCGCAGGGCGGCGACGTGGGCGCTCATCCCAACCCTCCCCCGGCCGCCGCCGCCCTGCGCACCACCCTCGAC
>DATLGZ010000308.1:0-1750 GCA_035540235.1 Acidimicrobiales bacterium
TGGGGACCGCACGTGGCTACCTGGCCCGGGACGAGGGCGCCAGCCCCGGCCTGCTGGTGCTCCACGAGGGCGGGGAGCGCCACGCCCACGCCGTGTGCGACCGCTTCGCAGCCGAGGGGTTCACCGCCCTGGCCCTCAGCCCCGCCGGCGCCGACCTGGAGGCGGCCGTCGACTTCCTCCTCGACCACGCCGCCGTCCGGGGCCACGGTGTGGGGGTGGTGGGTTTCGGCCCCAGCGGGGCCGCCGCCCTCGCCCTGGCCGCGGCCCGCCCCGCGGAGGTCAGCGCCGTCGTCCCGTTCCACGGCACGTGGGCGCCCGGCCCGCCGCCGGCGTGGGGGCGCATCACCAGCCCGGTGGAGGGCCACTACGGGGAGGGCGGCGAGGAGGAGGTCGCCACCATCGAGTCCGAGCTGGCGGAGGCCGGCACCGAGGTGCGCCTCTTCACCTACGTCGGGGCCGGCCCCGGGTTCTTCGACGACACCCGCCGCGACGGCTACGTCGAGGACGCCGCCCGCCAGGCCTGGGTGCGCACCCTCGAGTTCCTCCGGGCCAAGCTCGGCTGACGCCGGCGTGGTCGTCGACGCCGTCATCCCGGCCCGCAACGAGGCCAGCACCGTGGCCGCGGTGGTGGAGGCGTGCCGGGGCTGCGCCTACACCTCCGAGGTGATCGTCGTCGACGACGGGTCGACCGACGGAACCGCCGAGGCGGCTCTGGCCGCGGGGGCCAAGGTGGTGCGCCGGGAGGCGGCCGAGGCGGGCTCGAAGGGGGCGGCCATGGACGCGGGCGTGGCCACCAGCGGCGCCGACGCCTTCCTGTTCTGCGACGCGGACTGCGTGGGGCTCACGCCTGCCCACCTGGACGCGATCTGCCGGCCGTTCGCCGAGGGCCGGGCGGTGATGTCGGTGGGCTGGTTCGACTACGGCCGCTGGAACCCCGTAGTGGTGCGCCTCGCCCCCACCAGCGGCGAGCGGGTCATACCCCGCTGGGTGTGGGAATCGGTGCCGCCGGACCGGCGGCGGGGCTACGACATCGAGATTCTGATCAACGAGGTCGTCGCCGAGGGCCGGCTGCCCACCTCGGTGCGGATACTGGAGGGCGTCACCCACCGCACCAAGCGCGACAAGTACGGGTGGGCCAGAGGCCTCCGCGAGACGTGGCGGATGTGGTGGCACCTCTGGGGCCTGCCCGCCACCGGCGTGGTCCGCTGGCGCACCTACTGGTTCTACTGGCGGGACATGACCATCGAGCGGTAGGCCCGAGCGCCGCCTACCCGGCGGGGCGGCGGGCGACCACCGTGACCAGAGGGGGGAGGACGATGGGGTCCTCGCCCGGGTCGGCGCCGGTGAGGTGGGCCAGGTAGTCCCGCACGGGGCCGTCGCCGCAGCCGGCCTGGGACTCGGCCCAGGCGTCTACGACGGCCAGCCCGCCCTCCCGGGCCAGGGCGGGCAGCAGCGCCCCCAGGTCGGGGTGGCGGGCGTCGGGCATGGAGAGGGGCCGGCCGCCCACCCGACCGGCCGACGTCACCGGCTCCTGAGCGACGACCCAGCCGCCCGGCCTCACCGCCTCCCGCATCCGGGCCAGCACCCGCCGGGGCTCGACCACGTGCATGAGCAGGAACCGGCAGAAGGCGAGGTCCACCGGCTCCGGCAGCAGCAGCTCCTCGGCCGCCTGGGTGATGGCCACCACCTGGCTGTGGGCGGCGGCCGCCTCCGCCACCGCGTCGCGGGCGCGGGGGTCGCTGTCGACGGC
>DATLGZ010000309.1:0-1733 GCA_035540235.1 Acidimicrobiales bacterium
CTACTTCACACCGGTGTTCGGGCCCAACATGGCCGCCTGCCAGGCGTCGATCGAGCTCGGCGTGTCGGGTCCGGTGCTGGGCGGGGTGGGGGCGTGCGCGGCCGGGGTGCTGGCCGTGGTCGAGGGCCTGCGCCTGGTGCAGCACGGCGAGGCCGACGTGGTGATCGCGGCAGGGACCGACGCCGCCCTCTCCCCCGTGCTGCTGGGGTCGCTGGCCAACGCCGGCGCCCTGGCCGGCGCCGGCGACGACCCGGCCGCCGCCTGCCGGCCCTTCGACCGGCGGCGGGACGGCATGGTGGCGTCGGAGGGAGCGGCCGCCTTCGTGCTCGAACCCCTCGAGCGGGCGGTGGCCCGGGGGGCCACGCCGGTGGCGGTGGTGGCCGGCGGCGGCCGGTCGGCCGACGCCCACCACGTGACCGCCCCCCACCCCGAGGGCCGGGGGACGGCCGCCGCCCTGCGCCGGGCCCTGGCCGACGCCGGCCTCGAGCCCACGGGCGTCGACGCCGTCGTGGCCCACGCCACCGCCACCCGGGCGGGCGACGTGGCCGAGGTGCGGGCCCTGCGGGCGGTCTTCGGCGACCACCTGCCCTCACTGGCGGTCACCGCCCCCAAGGGCGCCCTCGGCCACTCGCTGGGAGCGGCAGGCGCGTTCGGGGTGCTCGTCGCCGCCCTCGCCCTGGGCGACCAGGCCCTGCCACCGACCCGCAACCTGGACGACGCCGACCCCGCCTGCGCCGGCCCCGCCCACGTGACCGCCGGGCCCCGCCGGGGCCGGCTGCGGGCCGTCGTGGTCGACGCCGCCGGCTTCGGCGGGCAGAGCGCGGTCGTCGTGCTGGCCGCCGTCGCCGCCGCCAGTGCCGCGTGACAACCGGCCCGGCGTGGGTACCGTTTCGCCGTGACCAGCACGCTCTCCCCGCCGGCCGCCACCCCGCCAGATCCCGACGGCGACGGCCTGGTTGGCGCCGCCGTCCGCCTCGCCGTGGCCGCCGCCAGGCGGGCCGGGTCGTTCAGCGCCGCCGGCGTGGCGGAGGCGCTGGAGGCGCCGGTACGGGCCTTGAGCCGCAAGGCGGTCTCCGACGCCCTGGCCCAGCCCCACCCCGTCGCCACCACGTCGAGGCTGGCCGCCGCCTTGGGCGAGCGGTCGCGGTCGCCCCTGCTCAGCGGGTCGACGGCGGTCGCCCTCGCCACCAAGGTCGCCCGCCAGGTGGGGCCGCTGCGGTTCCTGGCCCGCCGCACCCCCATGTGGGTCGTGGCCGCCGCCGTGCCCGCCCTCCACGCCTCGATCAGCCGGGGCGTCGAGGAGCTGGGCCTGGTGGCGTCGCACCTCGTCCACCGCTCCCGCGCCGCCGGCGTGGAGCCTGACCTCGAGCGGGTGCGGCGGGCCGCCGTGCAGGTCGTCTCCGGCGCGCCGGTCGACCCCGGTGCCGAGCCGCGCCACCGGCCGCTGGCCCGGGCCTGGGCCCAGCGGGCGTTCCGGGCCACCCTCCCGCTGGCCCCGGCGGTGGCCACCCGCCACCCCGAGCGCCTGGCGGCGGCGGCCGCCGCCGTGCCGCCCCACGTACTGGCCCGGCGCTGAACGCCGTCCGCACCTTCGGGCTGACCAAGCGCTTCGGCCCGACCCGCGCCGTCGAGAACCTCGATCTCGACGTGCAGCGGGGGGAGGTGTTCGGCTTCCTCGGCCCCAACGGGGCGGGCAAGACGACCACCATCCGCATGCTGCTCGACCTCCTCCG
>DATLGZ010000310.1:0-2191 GCA_035540235.1 Acidimicrobiales bacterium
CCCCACAACCCCGGGGGCGCACCGGGGCCGCCCCCGCCGCCCGGGGCCGCACCGCCGGCCACCCCACGGGCCCGAGGCGGCCGCCGCCGCCCGCCGGCCCGCCGGGGAAGGGCCCGTCGCGCCGGGGCAGCTCCCGGTCCGGAGGGCCACCGCGGAGGCCGCCCGCCCGCCGCCAGCCGAAGCCGCCCGGCCTTTTCTGGCGCTACCGGCGCATCTGGTTCCTCCTCGGTTTCCTCGTCTTCACCGCCATCGCCGGCGCCGCCTTCGTGATCACCCAGATCCCCCTCCCGTCGGAGGCGCCGCTGGCTCGCACCACGTTGATCTTCGACTCGTCCGGCCGCCAGGTGGCCGAGCTGCACGGCGTCGAGAACCGCTTCCCCGTCGCGCTCGAGGAGGTCCCCCTCATCACCCAGGCGGCGGTGATCGCGGCCGAGGACCGCAAGTTCCTGGAGCACAAGGGCGTCGATCCGTGGGCGATCCTGCGGGCCACCTGGATCGACATCCGCCGCAAGGGCGACACCCAGGGCGGCTCCACCATCACCCAGCAGTACGTGAAGAACCAGATCGTCGGCTCCGACCGCACCCTGGTGCGCAAGCTCAAGGAAGCGGTGGTGGCCGTCAAGCTGGAGCGCAAGCACTCCAAGCCCGAGATCCTCGAGAAGTACCTCAACACCGTGTACTTCGGGCGGGGGGCGTACGGCATCGAGGCGGCCTCGCAGACGTACTTCAAGCACCCCGCGTCCGAGCTCGACCTCAAGGAGTCGGCCTACCTGGCCGGCCTGATCCGCATCCCGTCCGAGGGGGACGTGTTCGTCGACCCCGACTCGGCCTACTTCCTGCGCTCCTCGGTGCTGGCCAACATGGTGCGCAGCGGCGCCATCACCCAGGCCGACGCCGACGACGTGGAGGCGACCAGGATCGAGCACTACGTGTTCGCGCCCGAGAAGGTGGACACCAGCTTCACCAGCCCCAGCAACGGCGTCGAGTACTTCGTCGAGCATGTGCGCCAGACCCTGTTCCGCACCTACGGCGAGGACCGGGTGCTGCGGGGCGGGCTTCGGGTCCACACCAGCCTCGACCCCAAGGCCCAGGCCATCGCCTACGACACGATCTACGGCGCCAACGGCTACCTGCCGCCCGAGGGGGCCGAGCGCGACCCCATCGCCGCCCTCGTCTCCCTCGACGGGGACGGCCGGGTGGTGGCCATGGTCGGCAACCGCGACTGGGCCAAGTCGCAGGTGAACGTGGCGGTGGGCGCCGACGGCGGGGGCAGCGGCCGCCAGGGCGGGTCGGCCTTCAAGCCCTTCGTGCTGGCGGAGGCCGTCAACCGGGGGATGTCGGTCACCGACAAGTACTACCCGGGGCCGGCCAAGATCGGCCCCCTCCCCGGGTGGGAGGAGGAGGTCCACAACTACAACGACGCCGCCTTCGGGTACGTCAACCTCACCGAGGCCACCGTCCACTCGGTGAACACCGTCTACGCCCAGCTGGTCGACGAGGTGGGCCCGGCCAACGTGGTGCGCATGGCCAGGGACCTGGGCATCACCTCCGACCTTGCGCCCGTGCCCTCGATCACCCTCGGCACCCAGGAGGTGTCGGTGATGGAGATGGCCAACGCCTACCTCACGTTCTTCAACGACGGCGTGCACGTGGACGCCCGGGTGATCACCAGGGTCACCGACGGCGATGCCGTGCTGGTGCCCGACGAGCCCAGCGGCCGCCGCCGGGCCATCCCCCGCGAGGTGGCCGAGAAGGTGAGGGCGGTGCTGGGTGCGGTGGTGGAGCGGGGCTCGGGCACGGCCGCCCGCCTGCCCAACAGCGACGTGTGGGGCAAGACCGGCACCACCGACGGCTTCGGGGACGCCTGGTTCGTGGGCGGCAACGAGAAGCTGGTCACCGCGGTGTGGATGGGCTACGAGGAGGGCCAGGCCCGCCAGCTGCTCAACGTGCGGGGCATCCGCCAGGTGGCGGGCGGGACGCTCCCCGCCGCCATCTTCCGCGACTTCGTGAACGGGGCCGCCCCCGGCGACGGCAAGAAGGCGACGGTCGCCCCTCTCGACGCCTCCTCGCTCAACTCGCCCACCCCGGGCGTCACCACCACCCTGCCCTGGGCGGTGGCCACCACCGTGGCGCCGGCCGAGGAGACGACCGCCTCCACGACCACCACTGCGCCTCCAGCCCAGGCCACCAC
>DATLGZ010000311.1:0-2954 GCA_035540235.1 Acidimicrobiales bacterium
GGGAGGCACTGGCGGCCGACGGCCACGCCCGGGCCAAGGCGCTGGCCGCCTGGAAGGAACGGGTCATCGCCGGCTGGGGCGACGTGCGGGTCGAGGCCCTCGACGGCGAGGACGGCGTCACCGACCTGGGCGGCGAGCGGGTCGTCACCGCAGCGGTGAGCCTGGGCCGGCTATCGCCTGCCGACGTGGCCGTCGAGCTCGTCCACGGCTCGGTGGGGGCCACCGACGAGCTGACCGCCACCGGGGTGGTCGGCATGCGCCACGACGGCGAGGACGGCGGCCGCCACCGCTACGTCGGCGCCTTCACGTGCGAGCGGGCCGGCCGCTATGGCTTCACTGTCCGCGTCGTCCCCTCCCACCCCGACCTCCTCACCCACGCCGAGCTGGGCCGGGTGATCTGGGCCTAGGTGAGCGAGCTCACCTAGGCTGCCGGCGCGGCGGAGACCGGGGGCAGGCGGATGTTCGAGCGGTTCACCGACCGGGCGCGGCGGGTGATCGTGCTGGCGCAGGAGGAGGCCCGGCTCCTCAACCACAACTACATCGGCACCGAGCACCTCCTGCTCGGGCTGCTGCACGAGGGCGAAGGGGTGGCGGCCCAGGCCCTGGCCGGTGCCGGCGTCACCGCCGAGCGAGCCCGGGCGCTGGTGGTCGAGGTCGTCGGGCAGTCGACCCAGACCGTCGAGGGCAACATCCCCTTCACCCCGAGGGCCAAGAGGGCCCTCGAGCTGTCGCTGCGGGAGGCGCTCAGCCTGGGCCACAACTACATCGGCACCGAGCACGTCCTCCTGGGGCTGATCCGGGAGGACGGCACGGCGGCGGCCCAGATCCTCCTCGAGCGCATCGGCCTCGACCGGGAGGGGCTGCGGGCACAGACCCTGCAGTTGATGTCCGGGCCCCCGCGGGCGGCCCCGGCGGCGGCGGCTGCTCCTGCGCCGGCCGGGCCTCCGGAGGTAGCCGGGCCTCCGGAGGGGGCCGACAGCGCCACCTGCCCGTGGTGCCGGGCCGACCTGGAGGGGCGGCTGGGCACTCGCCCCCTCACCGCCACCCGCGACGGCGAGGGCGGGCTCGATCCCCTGTTGGTCGTCTACTGCCGGTCGTGCGGCCGGTTCCTCAACTTGCTGCCCGCGCCCGCGCCCCCGCCTTCCCCGGCGCCTTCCCCACCGGCCGCCGGCGGCTGAGGCAGCCCGGCCGCCGCCGCCAGGGGGTCGGTGCGGCGGGCGACCACGTCGGCCACCACCGCGTCGAAGGCGGGGCCGGCACAGCCGGCGGCGGCGGCGGAGGCGGCGGCGTCGGCCACGAGGCGGCGGACCTCGGCCCGGAGGTGATCGGCCCGGCGGGCCTCCAGGCGGCCCTCCTCGTGCAGGTGGCGAGCGTGAGCCTCCAGGGCGTCCCACAGCTCGGCCTCCCCCTCCCCCGTCGTGGCCACCGTGCACACCACCGGGGGCCGCCACGTCCGCGGTGACAGGTCGAGGGACGCCTCCAGGTCGCGCACCGCCTGGGCCGCTCCCGGGCGGTCGGCCTTGTTCACCACCAGGACGTCGGCCACCTCCAGCAGGCCCGCCTTGCCGGCCTGCACGCCGTCGCCCCAGCCCGGGTTGACCACCACCACGGTGGTGTCGGAGGTGGCGGCGATGTCGGTCTCCACCTGGCCCGCCCCCACCGTCTCGACGACGACCAGCGGCCACCCGGCGGCGTCGAGCACCCGCACCGCCCCGGCCGTGGCCCGGGCCAGGCCGCCGGCCTGGCCCCGTGTGGCCATCGACCGGATGAACACGCCCGGGTCGGTGGCGTGGCGCTGCATGCGCAGGCGGTCGGCCAGCACCGCCCCGCCCGACAGGGGTGAGGACGGGTCGACGGCCACCACCGCCACCCGCTGGCCCACCGCCCGCCGGGCCGCCACCAGCCGGTCGACGAGGCTGGACTTGCCGGCGCCGGGGGCGCCGGTCACGCCCACCACCCGGGCCCGGCCGGTGCGGGGGAAGGTGGCGGCGGCGACGGCCCGCTCCGCCTCCCCGCCCGCCTCGACGAGGGAGATCAGCCGGCCGGCGGCCCGGGCCTCACCGCCGGCGGCGGCGTCGAGCAGGGCCCCGACGGCGGGGGCGTCAGTAGTCGAAGGCCGGCTCCAGGCCGGGTGCGTTGACCTCGGTGATGCCGGGGACGCGGTCCTTCAGGATGCGCTCGATACCGGCCTTGAGGGTCATCGTGGAGGCCGGGCAGCCCACGCAGGCGCCGATCAGCTCGATCTCGACGACCCCCGTCTCCTCGTCGACGCCCACCAGGGTGACGTCGCCGCCGTCCATCTGGAGGGCGGGGCGGATGGCGTCGATGGCGGCCTCGACCCCGGCCCGCATCTCGCCCGCCTCGGCCGCCGGCGCGGCTGCCGCCGGCTCGGCCGGTGCGGCGGGGGGCACGGGCTCGGCCGGGTGGTCGGACTTGCTGATGAAGGTCACGGGCTCGCTCACGTCGGGTTCAACGCTACCAAGCCCCAGCCCCTTCCCCGGTACCGTCCGGGGGTGCCGCTTGTGGTGTCCCGCTCCGCCGCCGAGCGCGCCGTGCTGGAGCCGAGGCGGGACATGCTCATCGAGCGTCGGGTGGGCGAGGGACGGTTCGAGGCGGCGTCGGGGCCGTTCACCCGCTACGAGCGGCGGGTAGACGTGGCCGACGGGGTGGCCACCCAGACCGTCGACTTCCAGCTGGCCGTCCCCTACTTCGCCTGGCTGTTCGTCCTGCCGTTCAAGCGGGCCATCGCCCGCCCGCCCGGCCTGGCGCCGCCGTGGTGGGCCCCGCCGGCGCCGCTGGACGCCCGGGCCTCCACCGTCTTGGGCAGCCTGGCCGCCCTCGGCCTCGTGCTCGGCTACCTCAACACCGTCTTCACCCAGACCGTCGCCTTCGCCGGCGAGGAGTTCGACGCCTCCTCGGGGGCGCAGGGGCTGGCCGGGGGCCTGGTGCGGTTG
>DATLGZ010000312.1:0-2325 GCA_035540235.1 Acidimicrobiales bacterium
CCGGGGAACAGCAGCAGGAGCGGCTCCCGGTCGATCTGGAACCGGGCCTCGGACAGCATGGCGCCCCATTCAGGCGTGGGGGGCGACACGCCGAAGCCGAGAAAGGAAAGGCCCGAGACGGCGAGCAACGTGGCCCCCATGTCGACGGTGCTGAACACCACGACCGGGCCGATGAGGTTGGGCAGGACGTGGCGGACGATCAACCGCGTCTTGCCCGCCCCGGCGGCGCGGCCCGCCTCCACGAACTCTCGCTCGCGCACCTTTAGGGCCATGCCCCGCACGAGGCGGGCGTAGCGGGGCCACTGCACGAAGATGATGGTGATGACCAGGTTGCGCAGGCCCTGGCCCAGGACGCCGACGACGACCAGGGCGAGGATGAGGGTGGGCAGAGCCAGCAAGACGTCGACGGTGCGCATGATGACGGTCTCGACGAGGCGGCCGTAGAAGGTGGCGGCCAGTCCGAGCAGGATCCCCACCACGGTGATGCCGGCGGTGGCGGTGAGGGCCATGCCCAGCGACAAGCGTCCGCCGTGCAGGATGCGGGCGAAGACGTCCCGGCCCACGTGGTCGGTGCCGAGGTAGTGCCGGGCGCTGGGCGGCGCGAACCGGTTGGTGAAGTTCGTCTGGTTGGGATCGTGGACGGCCAGCACGGGCGCCAGCAGCGCTCCCAGCACGAAGACGCCGATGACGACCATCCCGGCCAGGGCGGCCCGGTCGCGGGTGAGCCGGCGCAGCAGCCGACGGCGGGTACCGGCCGCCATGACCTGGTCGGCCCCGGTCAGGACAAGGGTGGCCTCAGACGTGCTCAGGGTTCGCCTCCAGGCGGATCCGCGGATCGAGCACTCCGTAGGAGATGTCCACGATCAGGTTCACGAGGACGTAGATCGTCCCCGCCAGGAGCACCACGGCCTGGATCATCGGGTAGTCCCGCTGGGAGATGGCCTCGAAGGTGAGCTGGCCCAAGCCGGGCCAGGCGAAGATGAACTCGGTGATCACCACCCCCTCCAGCAGCCCGCCGATCAGGCCGCCGAGCAGGGTGACGAGGGGTATGGAAGCGTTGCGCAGCGAGTGGCGCAGCACGACCGCCGCATTGCGCAGGCCCTTGCTCCGGGCGGTGCGCACGTAGTCCTCCCCGAACACCTCGAGCAGGCTCGACCGCAGCAGCCGCGAGATCACCGCAGTGGGCCCGATCGCCACGACGATGGCCGGCATCACCAGGCTGTCCCAGCCCTGGCGGCCGGCCACGGGTAGCAACTTGAGGTTGGTGACGAGCCAGATGATCAGCAGGTAGGCGAAGAAGAATCCCGGCATCGAGGCGAAAACCAGCGACAGAACGCGCAGGAGGTGGTCGGGCCATCGCCGGTAGTAGAGGGCGGCCACGATCCCGAGCGGGATGGAGAAGGTGACGATCAGCACGGTGGCGGCGGCGGCCAACTCCACGGTGGCGGGGATGCGCTCCTTGATGATGTCGAACACCGGTCGCCGCTTGGCGAACGAGGTGCCGAGGTCGCCCCGTACTGCGTCTCCCAGCCAGGACACGTACTGGAGGACGAACGGGCGGTCGAGATGGAGGTCCCGGCGTACCCGCTCGACGTCCTCGTCGCTCGGCTCGAACCCGATCAGCCGGCGGGCCCCCTCCTCGGCGGGGTCGCCGGGCGCGGCCGAGACCAGGGCGTAGATGAAGAACGAGAGGGCCAGCAGGGTCGGGATCGCCACCAGCAAGCGCCGCGCGATGTACCGACCCATGCCGGCCCTCTCCCGGGTTGGGGACCGTTACCGGCGGGTCACCGCCAGGCTGAACCAGGTCTGGTTGGTGAACGACGGGTGGGGGTCGGTGAAGGTGACGTGTCTGGCCATGCCGTAGATGCGGAAGGCGCCGGCGAGCGGGGTGACGATGAACTCCTCGTTGATGAGGATGCGCATCATGTTGGCCGACGCCTGCTGGGCCTCCTGGGTGGTGCGGGCGGCCAGCGACTTGTCCACCTCTTCCTCGAAGCGGCCCCCGGGGGCGAACTGCACGTTGGTGGGCGTCCGCAGGGACATGCGCAGCACCGGGAGGAAGGCAGGGTTGCCGTCGTTCTGGTTGGGCGGCTCGAGGTCGAGGTCGAAATCGCCCTGGCCCCGCGAGTAGAGGGAGTTGCGGGTGGCCACGTCGGGCGTACGCAGCAGCTCGGTGTCGATGCCCACGTCCTTCAGGTTGGACTGCAGCACGAGCAGGGCCGACTCCGGCACCTCCTGCTGGCCCAGAAGCTTGAGCGTGAGCCGGCGCCCGTCTTTGGAGCGGACGCCGTCGCCGCCCGCCCGCCACCCCGCCTCGTCAAGGAT
>DATLGZ010000313.1:0-3169 GCA_035540235.1 Acidimicrobiales bacterium
CACCTCCCGGCCCACGAAGTAGAGGGCGGCGAGGGCGGCGGTCGAGGCCAGCACCGACCAGTACACCGCCGGGGTGGGGCGGAGGGCGGCCGCCGCCCCCTGCACGACCAGCACCAGCCCCGACGCGGCGAAGAACAGGCCCAGGTGCCACCCCTCGGCCCAGTGCGACGGCGCCAGGGCGCAATGGGCCACCCCGGCGAAGAGCAGGGCGGCCGCCGCCGCCAGGCCGACCCCGGCGGGGGGACGCCCGCCGCCCCGGCGCCGCCAGGCCACCAGGGCGACGAAGGCGGCGGACGCCACCGCCAGCGAGACCCCGAGGCCGGACCAGCCCGCCCCCGAGGAGTCGGAACCGGCCGTGGCCGTCGCCCCCGCCACGGTCAGCCCGGCCATCCCTTCCGGCGGGGCCGGCGCGGTCCCGAGCTCCGGAGCGGTGGTGGCCGTCGTCCCGTGGGCCCAGGCCGGCGATGCCGCCACTGCCAAGGACACCGCCAGGGCCACGGCCGCCGCCGCCCCAACCGCCACCCCACCGATGCGCATCGTCGTCCCGTTCATGCCCGCCCTTCGGCGCCGCCCCGGGGGGCGGATGGGGAATTGCCGTCATCCAGCCCCCGCCCCAGGACCGAAATAAGCGATGTGAACGGTCGGACGGCCAGGAGACGAGGTCGAATACTGGGGGCACTCGCTCTGGCCGCGATGCTGTCTGCCTGCGGCGCTGCGCTCAATGAGGAGGCAGGCGGCGGTGCGCCGCCGGCAAATGAGGCCATGACGGTGGCCCTGCGGCTCATAACGTTCCAGCCCGAGAACCTCACCGTTCCCGCCGGCACCGCGGTGACCTGGGCGAACGCCGACGGCGTCGACCACACCGTCACTTCGGGCACGGTCAGCCAGGCGGCGGGAAGCGTGACCACGAGCACCGACGGACGGTTCGATTCCGGAATCCTGGCAGGCGGCGGGCGGTACTCCTTCACCTTCTCCACACCGGGGACCTACGCATACTTCTGCGCCCTTCATCCGGCCACCATGCGCGGCCAGATCGTCGTTTCCTAGCTCACTTACACAGACATCACCAAGACCCCAGGAGGTTTCATTGAGGAAGACATCTCTGCGGTTCGCCGCCGCCGCCGTGGCGCTGGCCGTCGTGGGCACCGCCTGCGGAGGCAACGGCAACGGCGGCGGGAACGGCTCGGCCACACCCGCCGCCGCGCCGACGGCGTCGGCCACCACCGGCGCCGCCACCCTGCGGGCCGGCCTCACCGGACTGCTCACCGAGCACGTCTATCTGGCCGCCCTGGCCACCGGCGCCGCCCTGCGGGGCGACAACGCCGGCTTCGAGGCGTTCGCTAACGCCCTGAACGGACCGTCCAACAGCAACACGTCGGACCTGGTGGCGGCCATCGGCTCGGCCTACGGCGCCGACGTGGGCCGGGCCTTCGAGGGCCTGTGGCGCAGCGAGGGGCACATCCCCGCCGTGGTCGCCTACACCCAGGCGGTGGCGGCCAACAACCGGGCCGGCGCCGACAAGGCGGTGAACGACCTGCTGGCCTACGCCAAGACCTTCGGCACCACCCTCAACTCGGTCAACTCCAACCTGCCGGCGGCGGCGGTGGAAGAGGGCGTCAAGATGCACGCCACCACCCTCAAGACGGTGATCGACGCCCAGAAGGCGGGCGACCAGGCCAAGGTCTACTCGTCGCTGCGGGAGGCCTACGGTCACATGGCCGAGTTCGCGGCCGTGCTGGCCGGGGCCACGGTGGCCAAGTTCCCCGAGAAGTTCGACGGGGCGGCCGACTCCCAGGCCTCCACCCTCAGGGCGGGCATGACCTCGCTGCTGCGCGAGCACGTCTTCCTGGCCGCCAGCGCCACCGGGGCCGCCCTGGGCGGCCGCCAGCCCCAGTTCGAGGCGGCCGCCGCCGCCCTCAACGGCCCGTCCGCCAGCAACACCGCCGACATCGTGGCCGCCATCGGCTCGGTCTACGGCGCCGACGTGGGCCGGGCCTTCGACGGCCTGTGGCGCAGCGAGGGGCACATCCCGGCGGTGGTCGCCTACACCCAGGCGGTGGCGGCCAACAACCGGGCCGGCGCCGACAAGGCGGTGAACGACCTGCTGGCCTACGCCAAGACCTTCGGCACCACCCTCAACTCGGTCAACGCCAACCTTCCCGCCGCCGCCGTGGAGGAGGCCATCAAGATGCATGCCACCACCCTGAAAGCGGTGATCGACGCCCAGGCCGCCAAGGACGCAGCCAGGACGGCGACCTCCCTGCGCACCGCCGTGGGCCACATGTCGGAGACGGCCACGGTGCTGGCCGACGCCACCGTCAAGAAGTTCCCCGAGCGGTTCTAGCCAGTCCCCTCCCCCCCGACGCAGCCCGTCCCGAGCCCTGGGACGGGCTGCGCCGCGCCTACCCTGCGACCCGTGACCGTCGATCGGAGGGCCTTCCTGGCGCTGCTGGGCGGCAGCGTGCGGGGCGCGGCCGACCAGGCGCTCGACATCCAGATGCTGCAGACGGCCGCTTCGGTCGAGAACGCCCTGGTTGCCGCCTACGAGACGATCCTGGGGCTGCCCTCGTTCACCGCCGCCACCGCCAACGGGGTGGTCAGGAACCTGCTCACCACCGCCCGCGACCAGCACACCCAGCACGCCGCCGCCTGCAACGAGCTGGCCTCGCGGCTCGGCGGGCGGCCCCAGCCGGGCGCCAACGCCTTCCTGGCCGGCGCGGTGGCCGCCGCCCGCCCCGCCCTCAACGACCTGGCCCGGGCGGTGGAGCTGGCCCTCGAGCTCGAGCTGGCGTCGGCCCACACCTACCAGTTCGACCTCGGGCTGCTGGCCGACGTGAACGCCCGGCGCATGGCGGCCAGCATTCTGGGGGTGGAGAGCCAGCACGCCGGGATGCTGCGGGTGGTGCGCCACCTGCTGTCCGCCCGCCTGCCCGAGATGGTCAACCTCGACACCGGCACCGTCCTCCGGCTGCCCCGCGAAGCGGGCACGGCGGCCGCCCCCGAGCCCTTCGCCAAGCCGGACCAGGCCCGGCCGGCGGCCGACGGAGCGGTGGCGTGACGTCGTCCCACCGTCGCGGTCAGGGTGGCGGCGGGGGCGACCCCCACGGTGACCGCGACCAAGGAGGGACGGCCATGGGCCGGCGCCAGTTCCTCGCCGCCGCCTCGGCGG
>DATLGZ010000314.1:0-1970 GCA_035540235.1 Acidimicrobiales bacterium
GTCCGCAGCGGGGCGCCGACCTGGAGGCGCAGCTCCACCTCTCGTTCCAGGAGGCGGTCAACGGCGTCACCACCACCGTCAACGTCACCAGCGAGGCGGCCTGCTCGGTGTGCCACGGCAGCGGGGCCGCCCCCGGCACCACGCCGACCATCTGCCCCGACTGCTCGGGCCGCGGAGTGCTCGACGACAACCAGGGGCTGTTCTCGTTCAGCCGCCCCTGCCCCCGCTGCGCGGGCCGGGGGATGGTGGTGGAGAGCCCCTGCCCGCAGTGCCGCGGCCGGGGCGTCGAGCTGCGGCCCCGGCAGGTGAAGGTACGGGTGCCGGCGGGCGTCGACGACGGCCAGCGCATCCGGCTCAAGGGCCGGGGCGGGGCGGGGCGCAACGGAGGGCCTCCCGGCGACCTCTACGTGGTGGTCGGCGTGTCCTCCCACCCGCTGTTCGGCCGCAAGGGCAAGGATCTCACGCTCACCGTGCCCATCACCTTCGCCGAGGCGGCCCTGGGCGCCGACATCACCGTGCCCACGCTCGAGGAGCCGGTCGTCCTCAAGGTCCCGCCCGGCACCCGCTCGGGGCGCACGTTCCGGGTGCGGGGCCGGGGGATCCACAACAGCAAGACCACCGGCGACCTGCTGGTGACCGTCGAGGTGGCGGTGCCCACCCGCCTCAGCGCGGCCGAGCGCGAGGCGATCGAGGCCCTCTCCGCCGCCTCCTCCGAGTCGCCCCGTGCCCACTTGGGGGTGAGCGATGCCAAACGAGCGTGACCGGGGCGTCTACGTGATCTCCGTGGCCGCCGAGCTGGCGGGCATGCACCCGCAGACGCTGCGCATCTACGAGCGCCGGGGCCTCCTCGACCCCGCCCGCACCCACGGCGGGAGCCGCCGCTACAGCGCCCGCGACATCGAGCGCCTGCGGCGCATCCACGCCCTCACCCAGTCGGGGCTCAACCTGGCCGGCGTGAAGGCGGTTATGGAGCTCGAGGACGAGGTGGCGCGGCTGCGGGCCCAGCTGGCCCAGGCCATGAAGGAGGCCCGGGAGGCGGTGGAGCGCACCCACCGCCAGTACCGGCGCGACCTGGTGCCCATGCGGCAGTCGCCCATGCCCTACGGCGGCCGTCGCTAACCTCTTGGCCGGTCCAGCCGCCATCATGGCCGGATGGACGGGGAGCCCGCCGGAGCGTGAGCATGCGTAGGAGGCTGGTGTCTTTCACGTTCGGCACTCCGTGCCGAGGCGGCCGACCTACCCCCGACCAGCTCCTTTGCACGTTGACAACGCCGCGAACGGGGCGGTCAGCCGCCAGAAGCGGGTTCAGACACCAGCCTCCTCGGGACCGGCGACGAGGAGGGGACGCGACCGGGCGCAGGCTTGCGACCGGGCGCAGCCTGGCCGTGGCTGCCTTGGCCGCCGTGGCCGGGGCGTTGCTCGCCGCCTCCGTGGCCGGGGTGGCGCCTGCGGTCGGGCCACGACCCCCGGCCGGCCCGGCGCCGGCCGTGCCGCCGCCGGCGGCCGCCCTGGGGCGGCTTCCCCTGGCCTTCGAGGCCAACACCGGCCAGTTCGACCCCGAGGTCCGCTTCGCCGCTCGTACTCCGGGCCAGCAGGTCGCCCTGACCGCCGACGGGATGCTGGTGGCGCCGGCCGGCCTGCGGCTGCAGCTGGACGGGGCCCGGGCCGACCCGGAGATCGCGGGCGTCGGGCGGCTGGAGGCCTCCGTCTCCCACTTCCGGGGCGGCGACCCGGCCGGCTGGCGCACCGCCGTCCCCACCTTCGGCGCCGTCCGCTACCACGACGTCTACCCCGGGATCGACCTGGTGTTCCACGGCCACGGGCGCGACGTCGAGCACGACTTCGTGGTGGCCCCCGGCGCCGACCCCTCCTCGATCGGGTTCACCGTCTCGGGCGCCGCCCCGCCCGTGATCGACGCCGCCGGCGACCTGGTGGTGGGCGACGTCCGCCTGCGGGCGCCGGTCCTCTAC
>DATLGZ010000315.1:0-5264 GCA_035540235.1 Acidimicrobiales bacterium
CGAGCAGCTCGCCGAGTTCAGGGAGCGCCACGGGCTGAACAACCCCTTCGTCGTTCAGTACGGCGGGTTCGTGATGGACTCGCTGCGGGGCGACCTCGGCATCTCGTTCCGCAGCGGCCAGCCGGTGCGCCAGGAGATCTCCACCCGCATGGGGCCGACGCTGCAGATCGCCCTGCCCGCCTTCGCCACATCGGTGGTGCTGGCGGTGGCCTTCGGGGTGGTGGCCGCCCTCAAGCGCAACTCCTTCGGCGACCACCTGTCGCGGGGGGCCGCCCTGCTCTTCGAGTCGATGCCCTCCTTCGCCCTCGCCTACCTGCTGATCATCGTGCTGTCCATCCAGCTCGGGCTGCTGCCGGTGGCGGGGCGGGGGGGCCTGCGCTACCTCGTGCTGCCCGTGCTCACCCTCACCCTCGCCACCCTGGCCACGACCATGCGGCTCACCCGATCCAGCCTGCTCGACGTGCTGGCCACGCCCTACATCCGCACCGCCCGGGCCATGGGGCTGCGCCAGCGCCGGATCGTGCTGTCGCTGGCCCTGCGCAACGCCCTCATACCCGTCGTCACCGTGGCCGGCCTCATCCTGGCCGGCTTCGTCACCGGAACGGTCATCGTGGAGACGGTGTTCGCGTGGCCGGGGGTGGGCCAGTACGTGGTCAGCGCCGTGTTCGCCCGTGACTACCCCGTGGTCACCGGGTTCGTCATCTTCACCGGGACCGTGTTCGTGGTGGTCAACCTGGCCGTGGACCTGCTGTACACCAGGCTCGACCCCCGGGTGCGCTTCAGCGGGCGATCGGGAGGCGGGCAGTGAGCACCGCCACCGCGCCCGATGTCGCCGCCGCTGCCGCCGCCACCGATGCTCCCCCCGAACGGCTCCACCCCCTGCGCCAGTTCGTGTCCGACCGCCTGGCCGCCACCGGCCTGGTCATCGTGCTCGTGCTCAGCCTGGCCGCCGTCTTCGCCCCCGTGCTGGCGCCCCACGACCCCACCGTGATCGACCCGCTGCGCGGGCTGGAGGGGTCGAGCCGCCAGCACCCTCTCGGCACCGACGAGCTGGGACGCGACGTGCTGTCGCGGCTGCTGGTGGGGGCCCGCTGGTCGCTCGGCATCGCCGCCCTGGCCACCATGTCGGTGATGGTGGTGGGCACGATGATCGGCCTGGTCGCCGGCTACGTCGGAGGCTGGGTGGACGGCCTCGTCATGCGGATCGTCGACGCCCTGCTGGCCCTGCCCAACCTCCTCCTCTACCTGGCCATCATCGGCACCCTGGGCCCCGGCATCCGCAACGTGTTCATCGCTCTGGTGTCGATCTCGTGGGCCAGCTATGCCCGGGTGATGCGCGGCATGGTCCTGTCGGTGCGGGAGAGGACGTTCGTGCGGGCGTCGCGGTCGCTGGGGGCGGGCGACGGCCGGCTCATGTTCCGCCACATCCTGCCCAACGTGATCTCGCCCATCGTGGTGCTGGCCACGCTGCAGCTGGGCGGGACGATCCTGGCCCTCGCCGCCCTGGGCTTCTTCGGCCTGGGCGCTCAGCCGCCCACACCCGAGTGGGGCACGATGATCAACCAGGGCCGGCTGTTCCTCCAGACCAATCCCACCCTGATGATCTACCCCGGGGTGGCCATCAGCCTGGCCGTGCTCGGGTTCAACCTGATGGGCGACGGGCTGCGCGACGTGCTCGATCCCCAGCTCGCCCGTCAGGGCCGCTGAGCGCGGCCCGGTTCGGGGGAGGCGGCGGAGGCGGCCAGCTCGGCGGCGAAGTGGCAGGCCACCGGCCGCCCCGAGCCCAACCGGTCCTCCAGCTCGGGCGCCTCGTCGGCGCAGCGCTGCTCGGCCCGCCAGCACCGGGTGCGGAAGCGGCAGCCTGACGGCGGGTCGGCCGGGTCGGGGATCTCTCCGGTCAGCACGATGCGCTCGTGGCGGCCGGCTCGAGCCGGGTCGGGCACGGGGACGGCGTCGAGCAGCGCCTGGGTGTAGGGGTGCTGGGGCGCCCGGAACAGCGCCTCGGTGGCCCCTGACTCGACGATCTTGCCCAGGTACATCACCGCCACCCGGTCGGCCACCTGGCGGACGACGGACAGATCGTGGGAGATCAGCAGGTACGTGAGGTTGAGCTCGTCCCTGAGGCCGGCGAGGAGGTTCAGCACCTGGGCCTGGATGGACACATCGAGGGCCGACACCGGCTCATCGAGCACGAGCACCTGGGGCTCGAGGGCGAGGGCCCGGGCGATCCCCACCCGCTGGAGCTGGCCGCCCGAGAACTGGTGGGGGTAGCGGCTGGCGTGGGAGGGGTCGAGGCCCACCATCCCCAGCAGCTCGCCGAGGCGGGCGGCGGCGGCGCGCCGGGAGAAGCCGTGGATGAGCAGGGGCTCGGTGATGCTGGCCCCGATGGGCATCTTGGGGTTGAGCGAGGCCTGCGGGTCCTGGAACACCATCTGGATGCCCTTGCGGATGCGGCGGAGGTTGCGGCCGGTGAGCACGCTCAGGTCCTGGCCCCCGAACGTGATCCGGCCCCCGGTCAGGTCGTACAGCCGGACGATGGCCTGCGCCGTCGTCGACTTGCCGCAGCCCGACTCCCCCACCAGACCGACCGTCTCGCCGGGCTGGAGGTCGAGCGAGATCCCGTCGACCGCCCTCACCGCGCCGATCCGCCGGCCGATCACCTTGCTCTTGATCGGGAAGTGGACGGCGACCGCGTCGAGGCTCAGGATGGGGCTGTCCCCGGCGGCGGTGGCGGGGGAGGCGCGCTTCACCGCCGCCTCCACCGGCGACGGCAGGGAAGCCACCTCGTCGTGGAAGTGGCACGCCGACCGGCGGCCGGCGCCCGCCGCCACCAGGGCGGGCACCTCCTCGGCGCACCGGGCCCGCCCCTTCGACGTGTCGCAGCGGGGGTGGAAGGCACAGCCGGGAGGCACGGCGTGCAGCTGGGGCGGCTGGCCGCGGATCGACGTGAGCCGCACGGCGGCGTCCGCCCTGGGCAGGCTGGCCAGCAGGCCCCGCGTGTAGGGATGGCGGGGGTTGGCGAACAGGTCGGTGGCGGTGGCCTCCTCCACCACCCGGCCCGCGTACATGACCACCACCCGGTCGGCCATCTCCGCCACCACGCCCAGGTCGTGGGTGATGAGCAGCACGGCCGCGCCCGTGTCGGCCTGGGCGTCGCGCAGCACCTGCAGGACGCGGGCCTGCACGGTCACGTCCAGGGCGGTGGTCGGTTCGTCGGCGATGACCAGCCGGGGCCGGTTGGCGATGGCCATGGCGATCACCGCCCGCTGGCACATGCCGCCCGACCACTGGTGGGGGTACTCGTCCAGCCGACGGGCCGCGTCGGGGATGCCCACCTGCTCGAGGAGGGCGACCGCCCGCCGGCGGGCCTCGTCCTTGGAGACCTCGCCGTGATGGGCCCGGATGACGTCGGCGATCTGGTCGCCGATGCGGAAGACGGGGTTGAGCGACGACACCGGCTCCTGGAACACCATGGCGATGCCCGCCCCCCGGACGTCGCGCAGCTGCCGGGGCCTGAGGGTGCGCACGTCCCTGCCCTCGAACCAGACCGTCCCCTCGACCGCCGCCTCAGGCGGGACGAGCCCGAGCACGGCCAGGGCGGACATGGTCTTGCCGCATCCCGACTCGCCCACGACCGCCACCGTCTCGCCGGCAGCCACGGTCAGGTCGACGCCGTCGACCGCGTGCATGGGCCGCTTGCCGGGCGAGAACGTGACCCGCAGGCCCTCGACCCGCAACACCTCCGCACCCGCGTCTCGAACCGTCACGTCTGCTGCGTCCCCCCTACCAGTGCCTACCCCGATGGTAAGCCGCGCCTTCCCCGCCCGGTAGGCGGCGTCGGCGGCGTGGCGCCGGCGTGGCCCCGGGGGAGGATCCGGAAATCGGTTGACCGTCGCGCCGCCGGGCGGCACGGTCGCGAGCCGTGGTCCCCTTCGACAAGCCCGAGCTGCACGTGATCCGCTTCCCCCCCGAGGCGGGGGCGGAGTGGCGCGCCCAGCGCGAGGAGGCGCGCCGGCAGGCCCGCCGGCGCTACGTCGAGCACCTCAGCCCCCTCCTCCCCGCCGAGCGGGCGATGGCGGTGCTCGCGGCGCTGACGGAGTGGGACGACGTCAACAGCGGCGAGCCGTGCCACTGCGGCTGCCACCCCCGGCTGCCCGAGAGCGACTTGCACGACTTCGGCTTCGGCTGCCCGTGCCGCAAGACGGTCGAGGAACGCCGGCGGTCGTGGGAGGAGCTGTGGGCGCGACAGGACGCGTACCGGGCCTCACCGGAGGGGCAGCGGGAGGTGGCGGCTCGCGAGGCGGAGGAGCGCGCCGTCGAGGCCTGGCTGGCCCAGCACCCCGGCGTCGAAGTGAGGTCCTACGGTGGGTTCGCCCCCGAGCAGTGGCGCGGGTCCGTCGACGGCCACTCGTTCTACTTCCGGGAGCGCCATGGCGAGTGGCGGATCGAGCTCGACCTGCGCCCGACCGGGCGGTTCTCCCGCGTCTGGGTGGGCGGCGACCTCGACGACGACTCGAGCTTCGAGCCGCGGGAGATCGAGGAGGGCGATGTCGTCGCCGAGGGCACCGTCGGGGCGGCCGGCTATGGGGACTCGCCGGTGTCGCGGCTGCGGTTCATCGTCCGCGCCATCCGGGCCCACCTCGGCCGGGAGGCGTGCACGGTCCACACCGCCGACCGCGCCGCCGTTGAGGCCGCCCTGGGCCGACCTCTGGCCTGGTGCCCCGCCTGCGGCGCCGACATCAACCCACCGCCTCAACCACCTTGACCGGACTCTCATCCCCCCGCCCAGAAGACCGGCGTCCACCGCACGTGGCGGGGCCACCGTGGGGATGCGGTGAGCGCAATGTGGCTTCGACGCCCAGCAGCGGCGACCCAGAACGGTTGCCGAGCCCGACAGGAGGGCCGAAGGTGGGCCGTTCGGCCCTTGTCGGCCGGCGCCGGAAGGCGTTTGCTTGGGAGTGGACCGTTCCGCACGCCAAGGAGGGGTTGATGAGCCAAGCCAGGAACCGTTACCCCGGTGATCTCGACGACGCCATGGTAGGCCGCTCGATGCGATGGGGCGTCCTGCTCGGAGTACCCGCCATCTACCTGCTGGTCACGACCGCCGTGCTGCTCGGCGGAGGAAGCATGGGTACGGCCCTGTCGGTGGCCGCCCTCCCGGCCATCGCCGCCGGCGGCTACTTCGGCACGCTCGTGGTGGTCGACTGGGCCCAGCACAACCACGAGGTGGACGAGGTCCGCTCCATCCTCCACCCCATCGCCAC
>DATLGZ010000316.1:0-5208 GCA_035540235.1 Acidimicrobiales bacterium
CGTCAGGAGTTCGTCGGCGCCGGACCGCTGGACGAGCTCCTGCGCGACCCGCGCACCACCGACGTCCTCGTGTGCGGACCGCGCGCGGTGTGGGTCGACCGCGGACGCGGCCTGGAGCCCGCAGGTGTGCGGTTCGAGGACGAGGCGGCGGTGCGGCGGCTCGCCCAACGCCTCGCGCTCGCTGCCGGGCGACGGCTCGACGACGCCAGCCCGTACGTCGACGGCTGGCTCGCGGAGTCCGGGGTGCGGCTGCACGCGGTCCTGCCGCCGGTCGCCGCCGACGGCACGTGCCTGTCGCTCC
Organism: Acidimicrobiales bacterium; assembly: GCA_035540235.1. Classification (GTDB taxonomy): domain Bacteria; phylum Actinomycetota; class Acidimicrobiia; order Acidimicrobiales; family AC-14; genus JBFMCT01. The sequence goes on from DATLGZ010000316.1 coordinate 302, forward strand.
GGGTGCTGCGCCCCGCTGCGCACGACCTGCCCGCGCTGCGAGCGCTGGGCACCGTCGACGCCGGTGGGGAGGCGGTCCTGCGCGCGATGCTCGCCGCCCGCCTCGCGTTCCTCGTCTCGGGAGGAACCGGCACCGGCAAGACGACGATCCTCGGCGCGCTGCTCACCGCCGTCGACCCGCGGGAGCGGATCGTCTGCGTCGAGGACGCGCAGGAGCTGAACCCGCGGCACCCGCACGTCGTCCGCCTCGTCGCACGGCCGGCGAACATCGAGGGCGCCGGCGGGGTCGCGCTGCGCGACCTCGTCCGCCAGGCGCTGCGGATGCGGCCGGACCGATGCAGTGTGGGCGAGGTCAGGGGCGACGAAATTCTTCCCATGCTCTACGCCATGACCCAGGGCAACGACGGCTCTATGTGCACCATTCACGCGGATTCCGCCGCTGGCGTCTTCGAGCGTATCGCCATGTACGCGGTGGCCGCCCCTGAGCACCTCGAGCCCCGTCACACCGCCCGCCTGGTGGCCCAGGCGCTGCAGCTCATCGTGCACGTGGAGAACGACGGGGGGCAGCGCTTCGTCTCCTCGGTGCTGGAGGTACGGGGCGGTGGCGAGGACGGGGGCATCGCCACCAACGAGGTGTGCGTGCCCGGGCCCGACGGCCGTGCGGTGTTCGCCAACCCGTTCTCGCCCCGGACCCTGGCCCGCCTGGCCCGAGTGGGCTGGCAGCCACATCACGCCCGCACCAACGGCGCCCGCCCTGCCGGCGCGGCTTCACCGAACGGACGGGGGAGGCCCCGGTGAGCGCCCTGGTGGCCGTCCTGGGCCTGGTGGCCGGCGTGTGCCTGGTGGGCTCGGCGTGGGCCCTGTGGGGCATTCCGTTGGCCTGGGGGCGCTCGGAGCCGGACCCCGAGCGCCGGCGGTGGCGGCCGAGGGTGGACCGCCTGGCGCTGCGGACGGTGGTGGCGGTGGCCGCCGGGGTGGCGGCCGGCGTGGCCACCGGCTGGCCGGTGGGTGTCCCGCTGGCCGGGGCGGGAGGCTTCATGCTGCCCTTGGTGGGTGCGGCCCAGCGGGCCCGGGCACACTCACTCGAGCGCATCGAGGCGGTGGCCGCCTGGACGGAGATGCTGCGCGACGTCCTCAGTGCCGGGGGCGGCCTGGAGCAGTCCATCGTGGTGACCGCCGAGGTGGCGCCGCTGCCCATCGCGGCCGAGGTCGGTCGGCTGGCCGACCGCATCCGCGGCGGCCAGGACCTCGTCGAGGCCCTGCTGCGGCTGTCGGCCGAGCTGGACGACGAGATGGCCGACAAGGTCGTGGCGGCCCTGGTGCTGGCGGCCCGCCGCAGCCCCGGCCACCTCAGCGACCTGCTCAGCGCCCTGGCCGAGATCGCCAGGGACAACCTTGAGATGCGCCGGCGGATCGAGACCCGCCGCACCAGCATCCGCTCGTCGGTGCGGCTCATCACCATCATCACCGCCGGTTTCTCCGCCGTGGTGATGCTCAACCGCGACTACCGGCTGGCCTACCGCAGCGCCGTCGGCCAGGCCGTGCTGGTGGTGGTGGTGGCCCTGTTCGTGGTGGCCCACCGATGGGTCAACCGGGCCACCGAGGAGGGCGCCACCGACCGAGTCCTCTCCGGCGTGGACCCGACCATGGCCGCGACCGCCCCGACCGCATGGATGGACAGGTGAACATCTACTGGGCCCTGCTCATGGGCGCGCTGGCCGGTGGGGCGGTGCTGGGCGCCGTCTACGCGCTGGTGCCTCCGGTACCCAGCCTGGCCGAGGAGCTCGGCCAGCTGCGCCGGGGGCCGGAGCCGCCGCCCGTCGAGGTCGGGCCCGGGTTCACCGGGCGGTGGGTGGCATGGGTGGGGCCGCGGCTGCGCCGGGGCGTGGAGTCCCTGGGCGTGGACCTCGGCGGCCTGGGCCCGGACCTCCGGGTCGTGGGACGGACCCTCGACCAGCACGTCGGCGCCAAGGGCGTCGCCGGCCTCGTGGGCGCCCTCCTGCCCGCCCTGTGGTGCATGGCCATGGCGGCCACCGGGTTGGCCCGAGTGCCGGCGCCGGCGGCCATCGGCATCTCCGCCGGGCTCGGGCTGGCGGGCTTCTTCGTCCCCGATCTGCTCCTGCGCTCGGAGGCGGCCGCCCGCCGGCGGGCGTTCAGCTCCGCGTTCGGCACGTTCCTCGACATGACCACCATCAGCCTGGCCGGGGGGGTGGGCGTCGAGGGGGCGATCATGGACGCCGCCCGGGTTGGCCGAGGCCGGGAGGCGGCGGTGCTGTTCGCCGTCCTCGACGACGCCATGTGGTCGGGTGAGTCGCAGTGGGCGGCCATGCGCCGCCTCGGGGTGGAGATGGGCCTGAGCGACCTGGTGGAGGCGGCCTCGACGGTGGCCCTCGCCGGGAGCGAGGGGGCCCGGGTCCGGCGCTCACTCGAGGCCAAGGCCCGGGGCCTGCGGTCCCGAGAGCTGGCCGCCGCGGAGGCCAGCGCCCTGGCGGCCACCGAGCGCATGGCCATCCCCACCGCGCTCTTGATGCTGGGGTTCCTGCTGCTCGTGGGCTACCCCGCGATGCAGTCGGTGCTGGGCAAGGTCTGAGCGGGATCGCTCGGAGCGAAAGACACAACCAACAACAACAACAACCACACACAGACGGGAGAAGAGACCGAAAATGTCGATCAGTCAGATGCAGCTCATGTGGGCCTTCGTCGAGGGGTTCGTGGCGTCCCGGCTCCGGCGGGACGAGCGGGGGGCTGGCACCCTCGAGAAGATCATCCTCTCCGCTATCGCCGTGGCCGCCGCCGTCACCGCCGGCACCATCATCTACAACCTGGCCGTGGACAAGGCCAACACCATCGACACCACGACGCCGTAGGGGGGTAGGCGTGGAGGTTCTGGAGTGGCTGAGCGATCCACCGGTGTGGTTGGTCGCGTCCTTCGGCGCGCTCGTCGGTGGCCTGTCTGCCGCCTTCCTCCTGTGGCGCCTAGCTGCAGTGTGGCCCGACCACGGCGTCCTGGCCCACCCCTGGGTGGTGCGGCCGGGAGCCGTGGCCGGGGTAGTCGGGATGGCCGTGTTGGTGGCGTGGGCTTGGGCTGGCGCCCAGCCCGTCGACTACTTGCCTGGCCCGGAGGGCTTGCTCCGGTGAACGAACGTCACCCTGCCCGCTGTCGTGGTGAGCGCGGCGACGCCACGCTGAGCTTCGTGCTGGTAACGCCGGCCATCCTGGTGATGATCCTGGGGGCGGTGTACCTGGGGCTGTGGGTCCACTGCCGCACGGTGGCCACCGCAGCCGCTCAGGAGGGGCTCGCCGCGGTGCGGGTGGAGACCGGCGACCCCGCCGCCGGCGAGGCCCGGGCCAACCGGTACCTCGACGCGCTGGCCCCGGCCCGCTTCATCGACCGGGAGGTCACCTCCCAGCGCGGCGCGGATGAGGCCCGGGTCGAGGTGCGCGGCGTCGTGGCCGACATCGTGCCCGGCATTCGGTTCTCGGTGCGGGCCGTCGCCCGGGGGCCGTTGGAGAGGTTCGAGGCCGATGATTAGTGGTTCGGGATTGTCAGCGGGTCGTCGAGCTCACGGCGGACGCCCGAGCCGCGGAGCGGGGCCGCGCTATTCCCGTGGAATCAACCCAGGGTGTGGGGAGTCTGGCGCCATCGCTCCGCTCGAGCTGGCGATCGTCGCCGTGCCAGTGCTGGCCGTGCTCATGATCATCGTCTTGGCGGGGCGGGTCGTGGTGGCCGACGGCACGCTCGACGGCGTCGCCCACTACGGCGCTCGGGAGGCGGCCCGGGCCCGCTCGGCGGGCGACGCCAGCTCGGCGGCGGCCAGCGCCGTCGACGCCGACATGGCCGCTGCCGGCCTGGAGTGCGACTCCAGCGACGTCGCCGTCGACACCGCCAACTTCCGGGCCGGAGGGACGGTGGTCGTGCTGGTCACCTGCGAGGTTCGGCTGTCCGACCTCGCCCCGTTGCCCCTTCCCGGCACCCGGACCATCCAGTCACGTGCCGTGGCCGCCATCGACGTCTACCGGGGGATCCGTTGAGCGTCCGGCACCGCGGTGAGCGGGGCAGCGTCACGCTGCTTTTTGTGCTGGTGATGCCGGCGCTGCTGATCGGGGTGACCGGCCTTGTCTTCGACGGCGGCCAGGTCTTGACGGCCCGCCGCCAGGCGCTCAACGAAGCGGAGCAGGCAGCCCGGGCCGGCGCCCAGGGGGTAGCCACCGAAGAAGTCCGGAGCGGCGGCGTCCAGGAGCTCGACGCCTCACGGGCCCAGGCGGCCGCCGAGGAGTACCTGGCTGCGCTCGACCGCGACGGCGACGTCGAGGTCGACGGCGACCGGGTGAGGGTCACGGTCCGCATCGAACGGTCCCGCCAGATCCTGCCCCTCGGCCCCATAACCGTCAGCGCCACGGCCGAGGCGCGCAGTGTCAGGGGAGTGGTGGTGGCTGAGTCGTGAACACTCCGAACGAAGTCACTCGGGGACGCCCCGTCGCGGCCGCAGCTGGCCTGGCGGTGCTGGTGGTCGGCGTTCCCGTGGCGCTGGCCTTGATGTTCGGCTGGCCGTTTCCTCGAGGGCTGCCCAGGTGGTCGGAGATCTCCGCCGGCCTCAAGGACCCCTCCTACATCCCCGATCGGTTCTGGATCGGACTCGTCGCCGTCCTGGCCTGGCTGGGGTGGGCGTATGTGGCCGCTGCGGTGGCCGTCGAGATCGTGGCTCGGGTCCTGCACCGGCCCGCCCCGAACGTGGTCCTCTTCGCGAGCCCGGTGCGCGATCTCGCCCGCCGCTTGGTGGGCTCGGCGGCGTTGGTGACCGCGCTGGCCGGCCGCCCCGCCTTCGCCGCGCCACCCCCGTCTCCTGCGCCGGTGGAAGCGGTGGTCGCCGCCCCAGCCCCCAACGCAATGGCCACCGCATCCATTAC
>DATLGZ010000317.1:0-1931 GCA_035540235.1 Acidimicrobiales bacterium
CCTCGATCACCTCCCGCAGCGGCGTGCCCATCATGACCTCACCCACGCCGTGGTGGGAGGTGTAGCCGGTGATGGTGCACACCACGGTGCCGGGCGACTGCTGGGTGCCGACGGTGCGGAACCACTCGGGGCCGCGGTGCACGATGCGGGCCACGTTGGCCATCGTCTCGGTGTTGTTGACGAGGGCGGGCCCGACGGGGGCGTCCTCAGGGACCGTGGTGCGCAGGCCCCGCCGGAAGGTGGGGACCACCCGGGGGAAGGGCCAGCGACCGTCGATGGTCTCCAGCAGGGCGCTCTCCTCGCCGTAGAGGTACTCGTCGGGGCCCTCGAACACGACCATGTCGACGCCCTCGCACCAGCCCGCGTCCTCCGCCTCCTCGATGGCCTGGCGCATGCGCTCGACCTCGCCCTCGAAGGACTGCTTCATGGCGAAGACGACGAGGTCGGCGGAGACAGCCCGGGCCGCGATCAGCGCCCCCTCCACCACGAGGAACGGGTTGCGGCGCAGGATGGTGCGGTCCTTGAACGTGCCGGGCTCGCCCTCGGCGGCGTTGACGATGACCGTCGAGGGGGCCACCGGCGTCCAGTTCTCGGCCACCGTCTGCCACTTCCGGCCCGTGGGGAACCCTGCTCCCCCACGGCCCCGCAACCCCGAGTCGAGCACGACGTTGATGATGTCGGCGGGGTCCAGCTTCAGAGCGGTGGCGAGGCCCTTGCCCCCTCCTCGGGTGACGTACTCACCGAGGGTGATGATGGGACGGGGGTACAACACACGGTGAACGAGTGTCACCCCTACAGGATAACCCGCATTGTGATTGTGATCACTTTCACAACCCTTACGACTTCTCAGGACGGCGGTACAGTGCCGGCCGCCCGCCTGCCCGACCATGTGCCATCGCGAAGATGTGCACCTGAAAACCGTGGAGGTCCCCGATGGAGATCGCGTCGTTCATCACCCGCTCGGTGCTCACCCTCGACGAGGGCGCCAGCCTGCGCGACGCGGCGATCCAGATGATGGAGAGGGGCGTGGGGTCGGCCGTGGTGATGACCGGCGGCAAGCCGACCGGGATCGTCACCGACCGCGACGCCCTCAAGGTGATCGCCGAGGGCGACGACGGCGAGCTGGTGGCGGTGCGGGACTGCATCGCCAAGAAGCTGCTCACCGCCTCGCCCGAGACCGACGTCGTCGAGGCCGCCCGGCTCATGCGGGAGAAGAACTTCCGCCACCTCGTCGTGGTGGACGACCACGGTTCGCTGGTGGGCGTGTTCTCCATGCGCGACCTGGTGGTGGGCCTGCTCCGGGAGCGGGCCGACCTGCTGAACACCTCCGCCCCGCCCGCCTGACCCCTCCCCGCGCCCCGTGGGGTGGGCTCGGGGGCGGCAGGGACCCACGGTCGTACCTCTGAGGCCACCGCGCGGTTGGACAAGGCATGGGCCACATCCCCCTCCCGCCGCACCAGATGGACGAGCGCGTCGGTGCACCCCACCCCAGGTGGGGTAGGATAACGACCATGAGGGACACCGCCCGCCGGGCCGTGCTGAACCGGCTGAAGACCGCCCGCGGTCATCTCGACGCCGTGGTCCGCATGGTCGAGGCCGACGAGTACTGCCCCGACGTCATGAAGCAGCTGTCGGCCGTGCAGGGCTCGTTGGAGCGGGCCAGCCGGCTGGTGCTGCGCAACCACCTGGAGACGTGCGTGGCCGCCGCCATGCGGGCCGGCCGCACCGAGGAGATCGTCGACGAGCTCATGGAGGCGCTGCGCTACGACCGCATCGCCACCGGGCCGGCAGATCGGGAGACAGTGCTGTGATCGAGCCCGAGGTGTGCGAGGTCGAGATGGAGGTCTCGGGCATGACGTGCGGGTCGTGCTCGGCCCGGGTGCAGCGCACCCTCACCAGGCAGGCGGGGGTGGAGGAGGCGCACGTCAACC
>DATLGZ010000318.1:0-2189 GCA_035540235.1 Acidimicrobiales bacterium
GGGCAGGGGGCGGCCACGGCGGTCGCCGGCGGCCGGGCGCCACCGCCGCCGGCGGAGGGCGGAGGCGGCGCGGGCGCCGGCCCGCTCGGCGCCCAGCAGCAGCCGGGCGGCGAGGACGGCGACCGGGAGCTGCAGCGCCAGCCCCAACCAGAAGGCGCGGCTGGCGAGCAGCTCGGTGGCGGGCACGCCCGCCACCGCCCGCTCGCCCACCTCCAGGAGCACGAACGCGCCCACCTGCCATCCCGCCAGCCGGCGAGCCACCCGCCGGTGGGGGTTGGGGGGCCGGGCGGAGGCGCCCCTGGCCGCACCGGCGGTGGCGGCCAGCACGAGGGCCACACCCGCGGCCACCACGGCGACGGCGACGGCGACCGGCCAGTAGCCGTGGCCGGTCGCCTCCAGATGGGGGTCGCGACGGGCGCCGGCCGGGAAGGCGGCCACGTAGCCGCCGGCGTGGGCGACGACCACCCCGGCGGCGGCGGCCAGCACGGGGACGACCGCCCGCGGCGGAGCCGGCGCCCTCACGGCTCCCAAGGTACCGTCGGGGTCACACCTGGGTGACGTTGCCGAGCACGTCGTCGACCCGGAGGGTGATGGTCTGCTCGGGCTGGCTCCCGCCGGACACGCGGCACTGGAACGTCGCCCCCACGTCCAGCACCCGGACCCGCTCCGGACCGCAGTCGACGGTGGCGCCGGGCACCCTCGCCCGCAGCACGTCCACCAGCTTGGGGATGGAGAGGATGGCCTTGGCCGGCCGGATGTCGAACTGGCCGGTGCGGCTGCCCTCGTTGACCCCCCGGAGGGTGACGTTGAACGGGGCCACCACCCCCTCCACCACCACCGTGCACTGGAACGTGGCGCCCTCCTCGACCACGATGCGAGCCGGGCAGGAGGGGTCCCGCACGTCGAACTCGGGGCTGGCCCGCTGCTGGGTGCTCACCAGCAGGCTCTCCACCTCCTGGGTGTCGACGGCGCCGTCGGTGGCGGCCGAGGCGCCGCCGTCCCCTCCTCCTCCCCGGCAGGCCGGCAGCATCACCAGCAACAACAGGGCGAGGGCGGCCAGGGGACGGGCGCGCCAAGACGCCCTGTTGCTCATCGGGCGGGATGCTATCCCTGGGCTTGCGCCACCAGGTGGGCGAGGGCGGGGCCGAAGGGGGGTGTGGCCACGCCCTCCTCGGTGACGATGGCGGTGACCAGCTCGGCGGGCGTGACGTCGAAGGCGCGGTTCTCGGCGGCCATGCCGGCCGGCGCCACCGCCACCCCGCCTAGGGTCGTGACCTCCTCCGCCGGCCGCCGCTCGATGGGGATGTCGACCCCCGCCGGGCAGGCCAGGTCGACCGTCGACGTGGGGGCACGTAGAACGGCACGCGGTGGTGGGAGGCCAGCACCGCCAGCCCGTAGGTGCCGACCTTGTTGGCCACGTCGCCGTTGGCGGCGATGCGGTCGGCCCCGACCACGACGCAGTCGACCTCGCCGCCGGCCATGAGGGAGGCGGCGGCCACGTCGGGCACGAGGGTGGCGGGGATGCCGAGGCGGGCCAGCTCCCAGGCGGTGATGCGGGCGCCCTGCAGGAGGGGGCGGGTCTCGCCCACCCACACCCGGGGCTGGCGGCCGGCCTCGGCCGCCGCCCGCACCACGCCCAGAGCGGTCCCGTAGCCGGCGGTGGCCAGGGCGCCGGCGTTGCAGTGCGTGTAGACCCGGCCGCCGGCCACCACCAGGCCGGCGCCATGGCGGCCCAGGCGGCGGTTGCGCTCCACGTCGTCGGCGGCCAGCCGGCGGGCCTCGGCCAGCGGATCGGGGGCGGCCAGGGCCCGGTCGACGCCCCACGCCAGGTTCACGGCGGTGGGGCGGGTGGCCTTCAGCCGGGCCGCCGCCTCCTCTACCGGCTCGCCGGTGGAGGCGGCCAGGGCCACCCCCATGGCGCCGGCCACGCCCAGGGCGGGCGCCCCCCGCACCGCCAGGGTGCGGATGGCCTCGCACAGCTCCTCGACGGTGCCCACGTCGAGATGGGCCAGCTCCACCGGCAGCCGGCGCTGGTCGACCAGGCGGACCCGGCCGTCCACCCACTCGATGCTGGGGGGGATGGGGTCGGCGGTCACGGCCCGACGGCCTGCACCGCGGTTTCCACCATGGCCTCCACTACGGCCGCCACCCCGCCACCAACGCCCCCCGGATGGCGGTAGGCCCGCGAC
>DATLGZ010000319.1:0-2314 GCA_035540235.1 Acidimicrobiales bacterium
CCGCCCTGGCCCTGGTCGCCGCCCTCCACCCCACGCCGGCCGTCGGGGGCTCCCCGAGGGACGCGGCCCTGGCGGCCATCGCCGAGCTGGAGGGCTTCGACCGCGGGCTCTACGCCGGGCCGGTCGGGTGGGTCGACCGCCGGGGCGACGGGGACTGGGCCGTGGCCCTGCGGTGCGCCCGGGTCGACGGACGGAGGGCCGTGCTGTCCGCCGGCGCCGGCATCGTGGCCGGGTCCGACCCCGAGCAGGAGTGGACCGAGACCCAGGCCAAGCTCGAGCCCATGCTGCGGGCCCTGGTGCGGGTGTAGCCCGCGTTCTGGTCACCGTGAGGGCGCCCTGGCGACATGAACGGTGACCAGAACGTCATGGGAGGCGGTCGAGGAGCCAGCGTGGCCCGACCACCTCGGCCTCCACCTGCCGGCACCGCTCGGCGAGGCGGCGATCGGCGGTGACGACCACCACCGGCCGGCCCGCCGAGGCGGCCAGCCCGACGATGGTGTCGTCTCCCTCACCGGCGGCGTGGGCCACCGTCACCCCGTCTCGCTCGCCCTCCTCGACCCCGGGGCGGGCCTGCCCCTCGACCACGACGATCACCGGTCCGCTCAGCCGCCCCGACGCGCACGCCTCCCGCACCCGCTCGACGAACGCGGCCGCCGCCCCCGCCCGGTCGCGCCACCACCCGGTGGGACGGGAGCCGACGACGTTGGCCGCATCCACGAGCAGCACCGGACAAGGCTGGCACGAGACCGGCAGGAGGAAACGACCGGCCGGCGGAGAACTTGAACGGTCGGAGGCTGAGGGGGATGACTCGACTGCAAGCCACACCGTCGCGCGCCGCCGGCCCGTCCCCGGACGGGGCCTGCTCCGAGAGCACTTGGCTGTACGGGCGCCTGACCGCCCGCCTCCAGCGAGACGTCCCCGACCGGCTCGTGAGCCTGGGGCTGTTCCGCAACCGCCAGCCCAGCGACCTGCCGCTCCACGTCGTCCTGGCCGTGACCGAACGGCGGGTCTATGTCTTCGGCATGCCGTCGCAGCAGCCCGGCGAGCTGGTCGAGGTCTGGGACCGCCGGCGGCTGCGGGCCACCGTCGAGGAGCGCTCGCTGTCGTGGGCGGTCACGGTCTGGCTCGACGACGGGCGCCACTTCGAGCTCCAGGCCAAGCGGGTGGGCGCCAACCACGTGAACGGCGAGGCGGTGCGGGCCCTCACCGGGCCATAGCGGCGGCTACCGCCGCCCACACCTCCCGGTGGCGGGCCACGTTGGCGGCCCGGTCGGTGGGGACGACCACCATGCGCACCCCGCCCGCCTGCACCGCCTCCATGACCGCCGGCACCACCTCGGCCGCCGTCGCCACCCGGGCCCCGGGCACGCCGTAGGCGGCCGCCACCGCCACCAGGTCCAAGCGGTGGGGCGTGCCGAAGAGCGCCTCGAAGTGCTCCGGCAGGGCGGCCTGGGGCAGGAACGAGAAGATCCCACCACCGTCGTTGTCGAGCACCACCAGGGTGGCGTCGAAACCCCGATCGGCGGCCCCCAGCAGCCCCCCGGCGTCGTGGAGCAAGGTCAGGTCGCCGAGGAGCCCGACCACCGGCCCCCCTCGATGGGCGGCGGCCACGCCCAGCACGGTGGAGACGAAGCCGTCGATGCCGTTCACGCCCCGGTTGCACACCCACCGCAGCCCATCGCGGGGGGCGACGAACGACTCGGCGTCCCGCACCGGCATGCTCGACCCGACGACGAGAGCGGCCCCGCCGGGCAGGGCGGCGGCCACGTCGCGGGCGACCCGCCCCTCGAACGGCTCGTCCCAGGAATCGAGCAGGCCGTCCACCATGCCGCGGGCGACCGCCTCGGCCTCGAGCCACTGCTCCAGCCACGGCGCCGCCGGCCCCCGCCAGCAGATGTCGTCGGTCACCGCCCGAAGCAGGAGGTCGGGGTCGGCCGCCACCCGCCGGCCGGCGCTGCGGTTCGGGTCGAGCCACGCCCCGTCGGGGTCGACGACCACGCGGGGGACGCCGTCGAACCACCCGGTGGCCGCCTTGTTGGTGAGCGGGGCGCCCACGTGCACGACGGCGTCGGGCACGGTCGCCGCTGCGAACTGCGCGTCGCGCAGCAGCGGGTCGTAGGCGGAGACCGCGGTGGGCCCGGTCCGCACGCCCGACACCGCGTCGGCCAGCACCGGCCAGCCGGCGGCCCGGGCGAAGCGGCGCACGGTGTCGCTGGACACCCCCGCTCCCCAGCCCGCCACCAGCACGCCCCGCCGGGCCCCGTCGACCACGGCCGTCACCTCCTCCACGTCGCCGGGGTGGGGCGGACAGGGG
>DATLGZ010000320.1:0-4402 GCA_035540235.1 Acidimicrobiales bacterium
CCGGCCTGGTCGAGGCCCAGCAGCACGGCCTCGGCCTCGACGCCGGCCACTCCCACGCAGGCCACGTGGGGCAGGCGGTCGACCGGGTCGCCGTAGGCCGCCACCCCCTCGACGGCGGTGGCGGCGGCCAGCGCCGCGTCGGTCAAGGCCCGGCACCGGCCCGCTTCCCCGCCGGCCAGCGCCGCCGCCGCCGTCTCGGCCGCCACGCCGAACCCGACGATGCCGGCCACGTTCTCCATGCCCGCCCGCCGTCCCCGCTCCTGCTCGCCGCCCACCAGCAGCGGGCGCAGCCGCACACCGCGCCGCACGAGCAGCGCCCCCACGCCCTGCGGACCACCCAGCTTGTGGGCCGAGACCGACATGAGGTCGGCGCCGAGGGAGGCGAAGTCGACGGCCACGTGCCCGGCGGCGGCGGCGGCGTCGACGTGGACGAGCACGCCCAAGCCCCGGCACGCCTCCACCACTGCGGCCACGGGCTGCAACGTGCCCACCTCGTGGTTGCCCCACTGGACAGACACGAGGGCGGTCTCGCCCGGGCGGACGGCGGCCGCCACCGCAGCGGGGTCGACCCACCCGAAGCCGTCCACCGCCACCACGGTGACGTCGTGACGCGAGGCCGCCTCGCCGACCGCCGAGTGCTCGACGGCGGTCACCACCTGGTGGGGGCCCCGCTCGGCCGCGCCCCACACGGCGGCGGCGATGGCTTCGGTGGCCCCGCTGGTGAACACCACCTCCCGGGGGCGGGCGCCCACCAGGTCCGCCACCCGCGCTCGCGCCTCCTCCACCGCGGCCCGGGCCAGATGCCCCTCGGTGTGGACCCGGCCGGGGTCGCCGCCGGCCGCCAGCCACGGGATCATGGCCTCGACCACCTCCGGGCGGGCCGGCGACGTCGACGCGTGGTCGAGGTAGTGGCGGCTCACCTAAGACCGGGCCCAGCTCAGACGGGCCCAGTTCAGACGGTGGTGACGCAGACCTGGTCGCCGCGGGGGCGGGAGGCCGACGTCTCGGGGACGGTCTCGCCGTAGAGGGTGCCCAGCATCCCCTTGATGATCCCCCGGTCGACGGCGCAGATCACAGGGTGTTGCACGGCCGCCTCACCGAAGGGGCACTGCTCGGCGATGATGGCCAGCGACCCGCCCCGGGGTTCGGCGTGGGCCGCGAAGCCGTGGGCGGTGAGGGCGTCGGCCACGGCGTGGAGCGAGACCCGGAACGAGCGGTGGCCCTCGCCCGGGGCCATCGAGCGGGCCAGCGACTGGCCGTACTCCACCCCCACCTGCTCGGCCATGGCCTCCGCCTCCTGGGGCGAAACCATGCGGAGGGCTCGCACCAGCAGGGTGATGAGCAGGTCGTCGCGCCGGGCGGGGAACTCGAGGCCGGTCTCCTTGGCCGTGGCCCGGTAGCGCTTCGACGGCCGGCCCGCCCCCGACCCCTCGATGCGGTCGACCTGGACGTCGACGTAGCCCCCCGCCGCCAGCTTGTCGAGGTGGTGGCGCCACCGCCGGCGTCCCGCAGGAACAGGTAGATCTCCCGCCGGGTGGGGTCGCCGAAGGCGGCGGTGGCGGCGGCGACGCCCGCGGCGAACTCCTCAGCGGTCAGTGGCGGGACCAGCCGTTCCACGCCGGTATTCTACCTATCGACGTAGGAGAAAATAGGAGCCCGCCCCTCATGCCGACCCGCGAGCAGGTTCTCGAGGCCCTCCGCCCCGTCCAGGACCCCGAGCTGCACCGGAGCATCGTCGAGCTCGACATGGTTCGCGACGTCGGCATCGACGGCGGCACGGTGGCCGTCACCATCGCCCTCACCGTGGCCGGCTGCCCCCTGCGGGCAGAGATCGAGCAGCGGGTGCAGGCGGCTGTGGGCCCCCTCGAGGGCGTGGAGCGGGTCGACGTCGCCCTCACCGTGATGACCGACGAGCAGAGGGCGGCAGTGCGCGAGAAGCTGCACGGGGGCCACGCCCACGCCAGCGGCAGCGGCGGCGGGGCCCACGCAGGTCACGCCCACGGCCCCGGCTCGGCCGCCGCCCTGCCCTTCGCCGACCCGACCTCGAAGACGCGGGTGCTCGGCCTCTCCTCCGGCAAGGGGGGCGTGGGCAAGTCGTCGGTCACGGTCAACCTGGCCATCGCCCTCACCCGCCTGGGCCACGAGGTGGGCATCCTCGACGCCGACGTCTACGGCTTCAGCGTGCCCAAGATGCTGGGGATCGACCAGGAGCCGGTGGTGATCGACCAGATGATCGTGCCGCCGGTGGGCCACGGCGTGAAGCTGATCTCCACCGGGTTCTTCGTGCCCGACGAGCAGCCGGTGATCTGGCGCGGCCCCATGCTGCACAAGGCCCTGGAGCAGTTCCTCACCGACGTCCTGTGGGGCGAGCCCGACTACCTGCTGGTCGACATGCCGCCCGGCACGGGCGACGTGGCCCTCTCGATGGCCCAGTTCATGCCCCGTTCCGAGGTGCTGGTCGTCACCACCCCCCAGCCGGCGGCCCAGCGGGTCGCCCAGCGGTCGGCCCACGCCGCCCGCAAGGTCAACCTGTCGGTGCGGGGTGTCATCGAGAACATGAGCTGGTTCACCGGCGACGACGGCAAGCGCTACGAGATCTTCGGCGCCGGTGGCGGCGCCCTCTTGGCCGAGCAGCTGGGCGTGCCGCTGCTGGGCCAGGTCCCGCTGGTGACGGCGCTGCGCGAGGGCGGTGACACCGGGGCGCCCGTCACCGTCACCGACCCCGCCGGCGAGGCCGCCCTGGCCTTCGCCGCCCTGGCCGAACGCATCGCCGCCATGGCGCCGGCCCGGGTCTACAGCCCCGAGCTGACCATTCGCTGAACGGCCGGCCACGTCGGGGGGCGGTCGGGGCGAAGGGAGCAGCCCGGCGGCACCTACGCTGGACGGCGAGCGGGCCCAGGAGGCCCGGGAGCCCGAGGAGACAGTTTGAACATCCGGATCGGCATGATCTACACGCCGAAGGAGCTAGAGGTCGAGCTGACCGACGACGCCGCCCCCAGCATCGTCGAGGAGGTCACCGACGCGGTCACCAAGGACACAGGCATGCTGTGGCTCACCGACAAGAAGGGCCGCCGGGTGGGCGTGGCCACGTCGAAGGTGGCATGGGTGGAGCTGGGCCCCGAGTCGGACGCACGCCGGGTCGGCTTCAGCGCCCTGTAGCCGAGGGAGCGCGGCAGCCCCCATGACCGACCTGCTCGACCGGCGGCTGCTGATCGTCACCGGCAAGGGGGGCGTGGGGAAGAGCACGGTGGCGGCCGCCCTCGCCCTGCTGGCGGCCGGGCGGGGCAAGCGCACCCTGGCCTGCGAGGTGGATGCCAAGGGCGACCTCGCCTCGCTGTTCGAGACGGAGCCGCTGGCTTTCGCCCCCCGTCCGATCTTCCCCGGCGTGTGGGGGATGGCCATGCACGCCGAGGACTCCCTCGACGAGTACCTGCGGCTCCAGCTCCACCTCCCCGGCATCGGCCGCATCGGCCCGCTGGCCAAGGCCTTCGACTTCGTCGCCACCGCCGCCCCCGGCGTGCGGGAGATCCTGACGATCGGCAAGCTGGCCTACGAGGTCCGCGAGCGCCACTACGACCTGGTGGTGGCGGACGCGTCGGCCACCGGCCACGTGATCGGCCAGCTCACCGCGCCCCAGGCGATCAACTCGCTGGTGCGGGTGGGGGGCATCCGCTCGCAGACCGACTGGGTGCTCGACATCCTGGGCGACGCCGCCCTGACCGGCCTGGTCATCGTCACCACGCCCGAGGAGATGCCGGTGCGGGAGACGATCGAGCTGGTCGAGCGGGCCCGCCAGGAGACCAACGTGGCCCTGGCCGCGGTGGTGGTGAACCGGGTGCTGCCCGAGCTGTTCAGCCACGCCGACGAGGCCGTGTTCGAGCGGCTGCGGGAGCCGGCGGTGATGGAGCGGCTGGCGGCGGCGGCCGGGGGCGTGGCCGCCGAGGACGTGGCGTCCGTGCTCGACGCCGCCCGCCTGGCCGTCACCCTGCGCCGCTCCCGCACCGCTCACCTGGAGCTGCTGCGGGAGTCGATCGGCGCGTCGGTCCCGCTGCTGTACCTGCCCGAGCTGTTCACGCGGGGCTACGGCCGGCGGTCGACCGCCCAGGTGGCCGAGGCCCTGGGCGCCGAGCTGGGCTACTAGCGCTTGCCTTCCCCGGATCGACGGTTGGTTGTGGATGGCAAGCGCCTCCGACCGCGCGAGCGCCAGCGAGCCGGGCGGGGATGGGGGAGCACGGCGCAGCCGTGCGCCGGGGGCCCAGCCCCCGAGGCAGTTAGGCGCTTGCCTTCCCCGGATCGACGGTTGGTTGTGGATGGCAAGCGCCTCCGACCGCGCGAGCGCCAGCGAGCCGGGCGGGGATGGGGGAGCACGGCGCAGCCGTGCGCCGGGGGCGCAGCCCCCGAG
>DATLGZ010000321.1:0-2792 GCA_035540235.1 Acidimicrobiales bacterium
CCCAGGCGGTGCGCATCGGGCCCGGGGCCATGCCCCGCTTCGGCCCCGAGACCTTCGACGACCACCAGCTGGCCGCCATCGTGCGCTACGTGAACTACCTGAAGAACCCCGAGGACCGGGGCGGCCACCCGCTGGGCCGCCTCGGCCCCATCCCCGAGGGGTTCGTGGCGTGGACGGTTGGCCTCGGCCTCCTGCTCGTCGCCTGCCGCTGGATCGGGACGCGGGACTGATGGCCACCCCGTCCGACCCCAACGCCGAACCCGCCCTGGGGGGCCCGGACGCCGATCCCGCCCTGGCGAGCCCCGCCGCCCAGGCGACAGGCCTGCGTGGCCCGAACGCCGCGACAGAACGGAGGGTGGCCTACCTGCTGGTGGTGGCCACCGTCACCGCCCTGGCCCTGGCCGGCGTGTACGTGGCCGGCGGCCAGCCCCAGGCCGAGGGCGCCCTCCTGCTGGTCTCGCTGGGCTCGATCGGGGCCGCCCTGGTGCTGTGGGCCAAGCGGCTGCTGCCGGAGGGAGAGGTGACCGACGAGCGGGGCAGCCTGCCGTCCGACGAGGAGGAGCTGGAGGCCGTCGAGGAGGCCATCGGGGCGGGCGAGGTGTTCTTCACCCAGCGCCGCCGCCTGCTCGGCCTGCTCACCGCGGCCGGAGGGGCGTTGGGCCTGGCCGCCCTGTTCCCGATCCGCTCCCTCGGGCCCGACCCGGGCCGGTCTCTGGAGACCACCGCCTGGGAGCCGGGCGACCGCCTGGTCGACGAGGAGGGCCGCCCCATCGGCGTGGGCACGCTGGCGGTGGGCGGCGTCCTCACCGTGTTCCCCGAGGGCAAGCAGCAGGCGGGCGACTCCCAGGTGATGCTCGTCCGGGTGGAGGAGCGCCTGCTGCGCCCCCGCCGGGGGCGCGAGGACTGGTCGCCTCAGGGGTACGTGGCCTACTCCAAGATCTGCACCCACGTGGGGTGCCCGGTGGGGCTGTACCAGGCGACCACCCACGAGCTGCTGTGCCCGTGCCACCAGTCGACGTTCGACGTGCTCGACGGGGCCCGCCCCCGCTTCGGCCCCGCCACCCGGTCGCTTCCCCAGCTGCCGCTCGCGGTGGACGCCGACGGCTTCCTGCGGGCCCGGGATGACTTCGACGAGCCCGTCGGCCCCGGCTACTGGAAGCGGGGCTGAGGGGCCGTGGTCCGCAGCCTCATCCGCTGGGTCGACCGCCGCCTGGGCGCCTCCCACTTCACCCGCACCGCCCTCAACAAGGTCTTCCCCGACCACTGGTCGTTCATGTTGGGCGAGGTGGCCATGTACTGCTTCGTCATCCTCGTCCTGACCGGGGTCTACCTCACGTTCTTCTTCGTGCCCGCTTCCGACGAGGTCGTCTACCAGGGCTCGTACGCCCCCCTCCAGGGGGTGCACATGTCGGCGGCCTACGCCTCCACCCTCGACATCAGCTTCGAGGTGCGGGCCGGCCTGGTCATGCGCCAGATGCACCACTGGGCCGCCCTGGTCTTCGTGGCCGCCCTGGTCATGCACATGTGCCGCGTCTTCTTCACCGGCGCCTTCCGCAAGCCTCGGGAGATCAACTGGATGGTGGGGGTGACCCTGCTGGTGCTGTCGATCGCCAACGGCTTCTTCGGGTACTCCCTGCTCGACGACCTGCTCTCGGGCACGGGCGTGCGGGTGGCCTACTCCATCTCGCTGGCCATCCCCGTGATCGGCACGTGGGTGACGTTCCTCTTCTTCGGGGGCGAGTTCCCCGCCACCGAGTTCCTCACCCGCTTCTTCGTCCTCCACGTGCTGCTCCTGCCGGCGCTGATCGTGGGCCTGCTCGTCGCCCACCTGGCCATCCTGTGGCGCCAGAAGCACACCCAGTTCCCCGGCGAGGGGCGGAGCGAGACGACGATCACCGGCTCCCGGCTGTGGCCGGCGTACATGCTCAAGTCGGTGGCCCTGTTCTTCCTGGTGTCGGCCGTGCTGGCCGGCCTGGCCGGGCTGGCCCAGATCAACCCGGTGTGGCTGTACGGGCCCTACGACCCCACCCGGGCGGCGGCGGTGACGTCCGGCTCCCAGCCCGACTGGTACGTGGGGTGGCTCGACGGGGCGCTGCGGCTCATGCCCGGTTGGGAGGTTCGGGCCTTGGGGCGCACGATCGCCAACCCCTTCTTCCCCGGCGTGCTCCTCCCGGGGCTGACCTTCCTGGGGCTGTACCTGTGGCCCTTCCTCGAGCGGCGCTTCGAACGGCGCGTCAGCCGGTCGCAGGGTTCAGGCCACGCCGGCCGGGACGACGCCGCCCACAACCTGCTCGACCGCCCCCGGGACAAGCCGGTGCGCACCGCCATCGGTGCGGCCGCCCTGGCCTTCTACACCATCCTGTTCGTGGCCGGCGGCAACGACGTGCTCGCCGCCCTGGTGCAGATCGCCCCCGAGACCATCACCACCATCTTCCGGGTGGCGGTGATCGTCGTGCCCGTCGCCGTGTTCTTCGTCACCCGCGCCGTGTGCCGCAGCCTGTCCCACTCCGGCATGCGCCCCACCGAGGACCGCACCGGCGGCCGCCTGGTGCGGTCGGCGGACGGGGGCTACTCCCTGTCCACCACCGGGCCGACCACCGGCTCTGCCGCTCCTCCAGCCCACGCCCCGCCCCCCGACGCGGGCTGACGGTCGGAGCCGGCAGGCACCTCCGGCTTCCATGACATTTCAATGACGATTCACAGGTGGCCGTCGACCGGCACCGGGCCCGTGCTTACGATCCGCCGCCGTGCAGGCAGAGCCCGCCCCCCTGGCGGTTCGCGCCCCCGGCGCG
>DATLGZ010000322.1:0-3539 GCA_035540235.1 Acidimicrobiales bacterium
CCCCGGGGGTGTCCCGCCCGCTCTCGGCGGCCACGAACCCGGCCACCGCCGACCCCCCGGCCTGGGGCGACGCCGGCGCCTGGGCCACCAGCGCCTGGGCGAAGGGGATGCCCACCCGGTCGTCGCCGACCTCGGCGCCCGCGCCCGACACCACCACCAGCCGGAGGTTGGCCACGGGGAACGACCCCAGGCCCAGGGTGGTGGTGGTGGCCGTCGGCGAGGGCGGCTCGTAGCCCACGAACCCGCCGGCGGCCAGAGCGGGCAGCAGGGTGGCGTCGTTGGCCGTGCCGTCCAGCACGGCGGCCAGGCGGGTGAGGGCCTGGCGGCGCACCGACTCCGGGCCGGCGGCGGGGTTGGCGCCCACCGTGCTGGCCAGGGCCCGCATGTCGGCGTCGTTGTCGAGCCTCAGCTTGTTGGTGAACAGCAGGGTGCCCGCCGGCACCGCGTCGGCGGCGGCGAGAGCCTGGCGGACTGCGTCCACCGGCCGGCGCTCGACGCCCTGGACGGCCACCACCAGCACCGGGACGCCCCGCAGCCGCCCCAGCACGAGCTGGTCGCGCGCCTCGTCGGCGAAGCCGTGCAGGCTCTCCAGCTCGGTGCGCAGCTCGGTGTTGACCCGCTCGGTGTTGGAGGCCCGGGCGCCGACCACCTCGACCCGCTCCCGGAGCTCGTCGACGATGACCCGGTCGATGACGGTCGAGCCCATGAGGATGCCGAGGGCCAGGGCCAGGAACACGGCCACCAGCGACACGATGTGGTAACGGAGGTTGATCACGCCCGGCTACCCGAAGACGGCCCGCCACGTGTCGGTCAGGTACAGCCACAGCGCGTCGAAGAAGACGTGGATGGGCTGGGCCACGATGGCCACCACCAGCATGGCCAGCAGGGCGGCGACCACCAGGAAGGCCAGGTCGCCCTTGCGCACCCGGTGCTGGTAGAGCCGGCTCACGCCCTTGGCGTCCACCAGGATGGGGCCGACCTTGAGCCGCACCAGGAAGGTGGAGGCCATGCCCGCCCTCCCCTTGTCGAGGAACTCGACCATCGAGGCGTGGGTCCCCACCGCCACGATCAGCTCCGCCCGCTTCTCGTAGGCCAGCAGCATGGCGATGTCCTCGCTCGTGCCCGCCGCCTCGAACACCGTGTAGGGCAGTCCCAGGGCATCGAGGCGGGCGGCCCCGGGGGCGTCGCCGCCGGGGTAGGCGTGCACGATCAGGGGAGCGCCGCGGGAGGGGTCGGCGTTGCGGGAGACGGCCCGCAGCGTCTCGTCCCGGACCGAGTCGAAGTCGCCGATCACGAGGTCGGGCCGGTAGCCCGCCTCCACGAGGGCGTCCGCCCCCCCGTCCACCCCGATCATCACCGGCCGGATCTCGCGGATGTAGGCCCGCAGTGCGGCCAGGTCCTCCTTCCAGCCCAGGCCGCCCCGCACCACCACCAGCACGTGGCGGCCGGTGAGGTCGACCCCCAGCCGGGGGAGGACGGGCGAGTCGGTGAGCAGGTGGTGCTCGCGGCGGAGGTACTCGAGGGTGTTCTCGGCGAACCGCTCCAGCTCCGCTCCCACCCGCAGCTTGGAGGCTTCGATCTGCTCCTCGAGGGACTCGAGGCTGTGGCGGGTGCCGGTGCCCACGACGTGGCCGCCGACGAGGACCCTGCTCCCCGAGACGGTGACGACGTCGCCCTCCTTGATCGCGTCCATCACCGCCGGGCCCACGTCGTCGACCAGCGGGATGCCGGCCGCCACCAGCAGCAGCGGGCCCATGTTGGGGTAGCGGCCGGAGATCGAGCGGGAGGCGTTGACCACCGCCCCGGCCCGGGCGGTGAGCAGCCCCTCGGCCGCCAGCCGGTCGAGGTCGAGGTGGTCGATGACGGCCACCTCTCCGGGTTGGAGGCGGCTCAGGAGGTTCTTGGTGCGACGGTCGACCCGGGACGGGCCCTCGGCCAGGAGCTCGCTCCCGCCGTTGCCGTCACGGACGAGCACGGGCCGGGAGCGGCGCAGGGAGCGGGCCCGGGAGCCGTTGCCGTTCCCGTCCCCGTTGCCACCCCCGTTGCCGTTGGGATTGGGGTGGGACGCCATCAGCGGCCCCGCTGCCGGGCCGCCACCGCCAGCAGCTCCTCGGCGTGATCGCGGGCGGTGGTGCTCGACGGCTGGCCCGAGAGCATCCTCGACAGCTCCACCACACGCTCCTCCGCCGACAGGGGGCGGGCGCCCGCCACCGTGACCCCGCCCCGCTCCTCCTTGGATACTGCCACCTGGCCGTCGGCGAACGCCGCCACCTGGGGCAGGTGGGTGACGACCAGCACCTGGACGGCCCGTTCGGCCGCCAGCTCGGCCAGGGCCCGGCCCACGGCGAGGGCGGCCTGGCCGCCGATGCCGGCGTCGACCTCGTCGAAGACCAGCGTGGCGGCACGGTCTCTCGCCCGCTCCGCCCCGCCGGCCGCGACGCCCGCCGCCCCCGGCCCCAGGGCGAGGCGGAGGGCCAGCATGGTGCGGGCCAGCTCGCCCCCGGAGGCGACCTTGGCCAGCGGCAGGGGCGGGGCGCCGGCGTTGGCGGCCAGGAGGAAGGTGACGTCGTCGGCGGGCGGGGGGCCGTCCACCGCCACCTCGAAGCGGGCCCCGGCCATGGCCAGGGCTCCGAGGCGCGAGGCGACGGCGGCGGCGAGGCGGGGCGCGGCGGCGGCGCGGGCGGCGCCCACGGCCGCCGCCGCCTGGGCCACCTCCGACGCCGCCTGGGCCCGGCTCGCCTCGAGGGCCCGGGCCCGCTCGCCGTGGTGCTCGAGGGCGGCGAGCTGGGCCCGCGCCTGGGCCTGGAAGTCGACGACGTCGGACAACCGCTCACCGTACTTGCGGCGCAGGTCGGCGAGCAGCCGGCGGCGGCGGCGCACGTCGTCGAGCCGCTCGGGGTCGATCACCACCGCCTCGCCGGCGTGGCGCACGTCGGCGGCCAGCTCGCTGAGCTCGGCGGCCAGGGCCCGGGCCCGGGCCTCCAGCCCGGCGAAGGGCCGGCGGCCGGCCAGGGCGGCCACGGCGGCGCCGGCGGCGTCGAGGGCGCCCCCATCGGCGGTGATGGCGGTGTAGGCCGCCTCGGCCGACTCCCGGTGCTCGCCGGCGTCGGCCAGGGCGTCCTCCTCGGCTTCGAGGCGTTCGTCCTCGTCGGGGCCATCGATGGCCGCCGCGTCCAGCTCGGCCAGCTGGTAACGCAGCAGGTCGGCCTCCCGAGCCCGGGCCCGCTCGTCGCCCCCCAGGGCGGCCAGCTCGGCGTCGATGCCGGCCAGGCGGCGCCGGGCGTCGTGCAGGGGGCCGAGGTCGACGGCCCCGAAGGCGTCGAGCGCCTCCCGCTGGGCCCGCCCGCCCAGCAGCGACTGGTGGGCGTGCTGGCCGTGGAGGTCGACGAGGCGGCGGCCCAGCTCGGCCAGCTCGGCGGCGCTGGCCAGACGGCCGTCCACGTAGGCCCGTGAGCGGCCGGTGCGGGGGATGACCCGGGCCACCACCACCTCGTCGCCGTCGAGCTCGAAGCGCCCCTCCACCCGGGCCTCGCCCGCCC
>DATLGZ010000323.1:0-2544 GCA_035540235.1 Acidimicrobiales bacterium
CGGTGGGGCCCACGGGGTGGAGACCCGGCTGGTCGGCATGACCGTGGGCCCCACCGTGACCCGCTACGAGCTGGAGCTGGGCCCGGGCGTCAAGGTGGCCAAGGTCACCAACCTCCACAAGGACATCGCCTACGCCATGGCCTCGGCCGACGTCCGCATCCTCGCCCCCATCCCGGGGCGGTCGGCCATCGGCGTGGAGGTCCCCAACAAGCAGCGGGAGCTGGTCCTGCTGGGCGACGTGCTGGCCTCCGCCGACGCCATGCGCACCACCCATCCCCTGGAGTCGGCCATGGGGCGGGACATCGCCGGCCGGCCGGTGATCGTCAACATGGCCGACATGCCGCACGTGCTGATCGCGGGGGCCACCGGCGCGGGCAAGTCGTCGTGCATCAACTCGATGCTGACGTCGATCCTCATGCGGGCCACCCCCGACCAGGTCCGGCTCATCCTCATCGACCCCAAGCGGGTGGAGCTGGGCAACTACAACGGGCTGCCCCACCTGCTCACCCAGGTGGTGGTCAACCCCAAGAAGGCGGCCAACGCCCTGGCCTGGGCCGTACACGAGATGGAGCGGCGCTACGACGTGCTGGCCGAGGTGGGGGTGCGGGACATCACCGGCTACAACGCCGCCTACGACCGCGGCGACCTCAGGCCCGAGCCCGCCGCCGGGGCCGACAAGGGCGGCGCCGACGTCGCCTACCCCCGCCTGCCCTACGTCCTCGTGGTCGTGGACGAGCTCAACGACCTGATGATGGTGGCCGCCCGCGACGTCGAGGAGTCGATCTGCCGCATCGCCCAGATGGCCCGGGCGGTGGGCATCCACCTGGTGATCGCCACCCAGCGCCCGTCGGTCGACGTGATCACGGGCGTGATCAAGGCCAACATCCCCTCCCGGCTGGCCTTCGCGGTGTCGTCCCAGTTCGACAGCCGGGTGATCCTCGACCAGGTCGGGGCCGAGCGGCTGATCGGCAAGGGCGACATGCTCATGGCCATCGCCGCCTCCAACGTCCCCCGGCGCGTGCAGGGCGCGTGGGTCGACGAGGACGAGGTGCGCAAGGTGGTGGCCCACTGGCGGAGGCAGGCCCAGCCCGAGTACGTCGAGGGGGTCGAGGGCGACGAGGCGGGCGGCGGCGGCGCCGACGGCGGTGGGGCCGACTCCGACGACGACGACCTGCTCGAGCAGGCCATGGAGCTGGTCGTGCGCTCCCAGCTGGGGTCGACGTCGATGCTCCAGCGCAAGCTGCGGGTGGGTTTCGCCCGGGCCGGGAGGCTGATGGACCTGCTCGAGAGGAGGGGCGTGGTAGGCCCCTCGGAGGGGTCCAAGGCCCGGGCGGTGCTGATGACGCCCGAGGAGCTCGACGAGCGCCGGTCCCGCTCGTAAACCCCCCCGGGACAAGGGGATGCTCAGCGCACGGAGATGGTGGCCGGCACCAGCGCCACCGGCCGGCCCGGTTCGGCCACGACCACCGAGGCCACCCACGTGCCGGCCATGATGAACCTCATGTCCACGTCGTAGCGGCCGCCGGAGGCCTCCCGGGCCGTCGAGCTGACCGCCCCGTGCTGCATCTCCGGCATGTCGGCCGTGAAGCACACCCGTGCCCCGGTGACGGGCCGGCCGTCCCTCCGCACCGTGATCCGGAAGGCCGTGCCCTCCAGGCGGGGCGGGCTGGGGTCGGACTCGATGGTGGCGGTGTACGCCGGGTCGGTCGCCCCCTCGGGGCAGCTGGCCCCCGCGCTCGCCGAGCGCCGGGTGTTCACCTCCATCGGCACCTCGACGGCGTCGGCGCCCGTCTCGACCGCGACCGTCACCGTCCACACCCCCGCGATCGACAGGTCGCGCCCCGACCCCCGCCAGCGGGAGTCGGGCGACCTCTCCAGCTCGAGCGACGTGGGGGCCACGTCGGCCCGGTCCTTGAGCTGGAACCGCAACCACACCCGGCTGGCGGCCACCGGCTGGCCGGTGTCGTAGTCGTCGACCTTGGCCTCGAACTGGTTCGGCCCGGGCCGGCCCGGTCTGACCACCAGCTGGGCCCGTACGCTGGTGGCGAAGTCGCTGCCGGTGACGGTGATGGGGCCGGCGGTGGCGGCCGCCTCCTTGGACGCGGCGGCCACCAGCACCGACGGGGGGAAGCCGGCCAGCACGGCCGTGGCCGCCAGCAGCGTGGCCCCCAGGCCGACCTCGAGCCTGACCGCCCGGCGGAAGCCTCTTGGCCGCCCGGCGGCAGCGGCCGGCAGGTGGCGGAAGCGGGCGAGGGCGCCGACCGCGACCAGCCCCGCGAACAGGGCCAGCTTGACCGTCAGCGCCCGGCCGAAGTCGGTGCTGAGGAGGCGGTCCCACGCCCCCACCTGGTCGAGGGCGCGCGCCGTCCCCGACAGAGCCACCAGCGCCAGCGCCCACGCCGCCACCGCCGAGAAGCGGGGGAGCAGGCCGCGCCCCCGCCCGGGGTCGCCGGCGCGCAGGGCCAGGAGCAGCCAGACCAGGCCGCCCACCCACACGCCCACCGACACCATGTGGGCCCACTGAGCCCCCACCGTGAACCAGGG
>DATLGZ010000324.1:0-2203 GCA_035540235.1 Acidimicrobiales bacterium
GCGGGAAGGGGGCGGGGGCCGACGAACAGGGCCCGCAGGAGGGGGACCGTCCTGCGGTGCAGCACGCCGGCGAGGCCGGCCACGCCGCTGCTGGTGACCTCCACGACCACCGCGGTGGCGACCTGGCGGCCGGGGGCCACGCCGTCGAAGGTCACGGTCGACGGCACCTCGACGTCGAGGGGCTCGGGAGCGACCCCGGCGAGGGAGGCCCGGGCCCGCTGGCGGGGACCGTCGAAGCGGACCGTCACGTGTACCGCGTCGCCCACCCGCGCCTCGACCGGGTTGGCCACCACGGTCGCCACCACCCGGGCGGCCAGGAAGCGGGACCACAGCAGGTCCCCCACGGCCGCCACCGCCGTGGCCGCGCCGGCGAACAGGGCGACACGCGAGCCGGTGCGGGCCCACACGCTCCAGGCGAGCACCACCAGCACCAGGGCGCCGACCAGCGGCGGGGTCGCCTTCCACTCGCGGGTGCGAGGGGGCGGCGGCCCCAGGGGTGGCGCCGCCCCTGAGGCGCCCCGCGCCGGGCCTGCCGCCGGCCCTGCTGGCGGGCCCGCCGCTGGCCCTGCTGGTGGGCGGGGGCGGCCGCCCCCCGGGTCGGTGGTCACACCTCGGGGACGGCCACGCCCGCCACCAGGTCGCGCACGACCGGTCTCATCGCCTCCGTGCCCCGGCGGGTGACGGCGCCCACCCGGTGGGCCAGCACCGCCACCGCCACCGCCTTGACGTCGTCGGGGGTGACGAAGTCCCTCCCGGCCACCGTCGCGTGCCCCTTGGCCACCTGGAGCAGGGTGCGGGCGGCCCGGGGGCTGGCGCCGTGGTCGAGGTCGGGGTGGTTGCGGGTGGCGGCCACGATGTCGAGCACGTAGTCGGCGAGGGCGGGGGCCACGTAGGCGCGATCCACCCCGGCCAGGGCCTCGCCCAGCTCGGCGGGGGTGGTGACGGGGGAGAGCGCCTCCAGGGCGGCGGGCCCGCCGTCGCCGGCCAGCATGGCCCGCTCCGCCTCGCGCCCGGGCAGGCCCAGGCTCACCACCAGGGCGAAGCGGTCGCACTGGCCCTCGACCAGGGGGAACGTCCCCACGTCGCCGTAGGGGTTCTGGGTGGCGATGACGAAGAAGGGCGTGGGAAGGGGGTGGTTGCGCCCGTCGACGGTGACGTGGCCCTCGCCCATGGCCTCCAGCAGGGCCGACTGGGCCCGGGGGGTGGCCCGGTTGATCTCGTCCACCAGCACGACGTGGTGGAAGACGGGGCCGGGGTGGAAGTCCCACTCGTGGCGCTCGCGGTCGTAGACGCTGACCCCGGTGATGTCGGCGGGCATGAGGTCGGCCGTGCCCTGCACCCGCCCTGCCGTGCCCCCCACCGAGCGGGCCAGGCTCTTGGCCAGCAGGGTCTTGCCCACGCCCGGGACGTCCTCCAGCAGCACGTGGCCCCGGGCCAGCAGGCCGGCCACCACCAGGGCGATCTCATCCTGCTTGCCGAGCACGACCGACGACAGGTTGTCCACCAGGGCGCGAGCCACCGGCGTGGCCGCCGGCGGGGGAGCAGGGCCTGGCGGCGAGGACATAGGCGAGGTCGTGGACGAGGTCATCGGGCGCGGCTCCGGGGGTCTGGGGCCCGCCGGCTGCCGTGCCGCCGAGCGCTTGGATAGTGTGCCGCACCGATGGGCCAACTGATCCGCGTAAGCCAGCGCCAGGGCGGCCGGCCGGGCACGGTCGTGTTCGACCTCAACCGCAGCCTCACCGGCATGGGCCACGAGCGCTACCACTCGGCTGCCGACGCCGTGGGCCACCGCCCGTGCGACGTGCTGGCCCGGCGGTTGTTCGAGGTGGCCGGCGTGCAGGCCGTGCACGTCTACTCCAACGTGGTGACGGTGGAGGTGGCGCCGGGCACGCCCACCGACGGGCTGGCCCAGATCGTCGTCGACCTGTTCACCTACTACCGGCCCGGCGTCGAGGTCGCCGAACCGGTGGCGGAGGCGGCCTCCTAGAGGAGACTGTCGGCGGCAACCGACTCCGGCCCGCGCTGAGCGGCGGCGCAGCTCAGCAGTTCGACGTGCCGCCGGCGGCCAGGTTGACGATGAACGAGTGGCACACGCTGTTGAGGTGACCGTTCACGGCGACGAGCTGGGCGAGGATGTTGCGGGCGTCCTGCTCGGCGGTGGTGAGGTTGGAGGCGGTGCAGTACTCGCCGCACCCGCCGCCCC
>DATLGZ010000325.1:0-3353 GCA_035540235.1 Acidimicrobiales bacterium
GCCGGGGAGGGGGCGGGCGCCCTGCCCCCCGCCTTCCACCCCGCCGACCGGGGCCGCCCTCCGGCCGAGCCCCGGTTCACCGAGGTGAACGGCACCGACAGCGTGGTGGCGTACGTTCCCGTGGGGCTGTCCCAGCAGGACCCCCTGGGCGGCGCCCTCGGCATCGTGCTGCCCGACCCGGCCGCCGACTTCGACCGCGCCCTGGGCGTGCGCCGGCTGCTGGCCGGCATCGTCCTGGGCGTGCTGGCGGTGTCCCTGGGGTGGGTCCTGTTCCGGGCCCTCACCCAGCGGCTGGTGACCCTGGCGGGCACGGCCGAGCGCATCGCCGGCGGCGACCTCGACTCCTCGTTCACCGCCGCCGGCAGCGACGAGATCGCCCGCCTGGCCGGGGCCCTGGAGCACATGCGCCGGGAGCTGCGGGCCAAGCTGGAGCTGGTGGCCCGCCAGGCCGCCGAGCTGCAGGAGACGTCCCAGCGCGTCGTCACCGCCCAGGACGAGGAGCGCCGCCGGCTGGGCCGCGACCTGCACGACGGCATCCAGCAGCAGCTGCTGGTGCTGCGCCTGCGCCTCGGCCTGGCCGGCGACGGCCCCTCCGACCTGGATGGCATCACCGCCGAGCTCGACCGCACCATCGAGCAGCTCCGGGAGGTGAGCCACGGCCTCTACCCGCCGATCCTGCGCGACCGCGGCCTGGTGTCGGCCGTGCACAGCTACGCCGGCAAGCTGCCGGTGGCGAGCCACGTCGAGGTCGACCCCGATCCTCTCCCCCGGCTGCCGGTGGAGGTCGAGAGCGGCGCCTACTTCCTGCTCTGCGAGGCGGTGACCAACGCCCTCAAGCACGCCGACGCGACGGAGCTGGCCATCAACCTCGCCCTCCGCGGCGACGGGCTGGGGGGCGACGAGCTGGTGGTGCGGGTCGTCGACGACGGCCGCGGGTTCGATCCGGCCACGGCCGAGCGCCACGGCGGCCTCATCTCCATGGAGGACCGGGTGCGGTCCTTCGCCGGCCGCCTGCGCATCGCCAGCGAGCCGGGCCGGGGCACGACGGTGGAGGCGGTGTTCCCGGCGGGCCGGGACGGGGGCGGCGGCGAGGGTGAGGCGGCGGGCGCCGCCGGCGTCATCCCGTCTGCCGCTGGAGGAAGAACAGCACCGCCGCCACCCGATGGTTCATATCCAGCTCCTCGCTGAGCCCGACCTTGCGGAAGATGGCGTTGATGTGCTTCTCCACCGCCCGCTCGGAGAGGGTGAGGGCGCGGGCGATGGCGGCGTTGGTGCGCCCGCCGGCCATGAGGGCCAGCACCTCGTGCTCCCGCTCGGTGAGCCCGTGCAGGCGGGACCGGCTGCGGCGGCGCTGGGCCACCAGCAACCCGTCGACCACCTTGGGGTCGAGGATCGAACCGCCCGCCGCCACCTCCCGCAGGGCCTCGGCCAGCTGGAGGGGGGCGCCCAGCCGCTCCTTGAGCAGGTAGGCCCGCCCGTTGGACCCGTCCCGCAGCAGCTCGAGGGCGTACTCGGGGTCGTCGAACTGGGAGAGGATGACCACGCCCATCGACGGCCACCGCTTGCGGATCACGTGGGCGGCGTCGATGCCCTCGGTGCGGTGCGTGGGGGGCATGCGCACGTCGAGCAGCACCGCGTCGGGCTGGGTCTGCTCGATGACCCCCATCAGCTCCTCGGCGTCGGCGGCGGTGCCCACCACCTCGATGCCGGGCACGGTGGAGAGGGCGCTGCGGGCCCCTTCCCTCACGAGGTACCAGTCGTCGGCCACCACCACCCGCAGGGCGGGCGCGCCCGGCCGGCCGTCGGCGGCGGGGCGGGCGAGGCCCCCGGGGAGCAGTGGCTGGTCCGTGCGCCCGATGCTAGGCGGCTGGTGTCTTTCACATTCGGCACTGCGTGCCGAGGCGGCCGACCTGCCCCCGACCGGCTCCCTTTGCACGTCGGCAACGCCGCCAACGGACGGTCAGCCGCCAGAAGCGGGCTTAGACACCAGCCTCCTAGGCGGCCAGGGTGCTAGCACCCGGCGACAAGACGCCGGCTACCACCATTTCGGCCGCGGTCGAAGGCGGCAAGAATGGCCGGCAGGGAAGCGAAAGGTTCCCCGCCTCCCAACCCCCCAGGGCGGCGAATCCGACGGGCCGGCGAGGAGCGGCGGTCTCCTCGCCAGCCCTGTCGTGGCCCCAGGCTACCGCCGGGCCAGGTCGGCTGCCCGGCACGCCACCGCCACCGGCCAGTCGAGGCGGACGTGCTCGTCGGAGTCGGCGTAGGCCTCGTACTCGCCGCTACCGAGCCGGGGGGCGGGACGGAGGCGGCGGCACGGTGAACACCTGGCCGGGGAAGATGAGATCCTCGTTGGCGGTGTCGGCCAGGGTGGCCCGGTTGGCCTCGATGAGCACGCGCCAGTAGGGCACGATCTCGGCGTCGGACGGCGCCCGCCCCCACGCCGCCGCCAGCACGTCCTCGGCGATCGACCAGAAGCACTCGCCCGGCACCACCGTCCACGACCCCGCCGCCACGCCGGCGGGCGCTGGAACTGGCGGTGGCGGGCGAGCCCCTCGCTCGGCCTGGGCCGGAGGCGGCTCGCCCTGGGCAGGAGGCGGCCCGCCCTGGGCCGGCAGCAGCCGCATGGTCAGCGTGGGCTCGGTGCGGCCGCCGGTGGTCGGCGTGGTCGCCGGGGCGGCCGTCGTCGCCGGGGCGGCCGGCGCCTCGGCGGCGGCCGCCACCGTCGCCCCCGCAAGCACGGCCGGGCCCGGTCCCCGGCCCGCCACCAGGGCCGGGCTCATCGCCGAGGCCAGCGACACGCTGGCGGTGGCCACCAGCAGCCGCCGCAGGGCGGGCACGGTCAGGCGGTCGGCGACCGCCACCAGGCGGTCTGCCCGCACCAGCCGCAGGGCCAGGCCGACCAGGGCGGCGGCGGCCAGGTACCACAGGGCGGACAGGGCGGCCAGGCGCACCAGGGCCAGCGCCGCCTCCACCGGCTCGCGCTCCTCCAGCCAGCCGGCCCACGACCCTGGGTCGGTCAGCGGCGGCGGGGCGAGGGCGCCGGATCCTGCCCGGTGCAGGGCCAGAGCGGCCGCCGCCACCGCCAGGCCCAGGGCCGCCACCCGCAGGCGGCTCATCCCGGGCCCCTTCGAGGGTGGAGCAACGCCGGCGCTCCGCCAGCGCGCTCGACGACCAGCTCGTTGCAGCCATCGCCGTCGAAGTCGGCGGCCCGCAGGGCATGGCCGCCCGCCACCCTCCCGACGAGGGGGGCCTGCACGTCCTGGCCGGCGCTCGCCCAGGCGGGAAACGCGAACACCTCGCCGGTGGAAGGACGGAGGACGGCCAGCGACCGCCGGCCCCCGCACGTCCAGTCC
>DATLGZ010000326.1:0-5372 GCA_035540235.1 Acidimicrobiales bacterium
GTCCCTGCCCTGCTCCCGATCGTGGCCATCCGCCAGAACTCCCCCACCCACCTGACGGTGCTGGCCGACCGCACGGGCGCCGACATCACCGTGCACCGCCACGACCGCCCCCAGCTGCACCGTGAGGCGGGCGGGGACGACTGGCCCCTCACCCGGGTTAAGCCCGGCGGCTGGTCGCAACGGCGGGTCCAGCAGCGGGCCGAGAACACGTGGGAGCGCAACGCCGACGACGTGGCCGGCCAGATCGCCGGCATCGTCGACCGCCACCGCGCCCGCCTGATCGTGCTGGCCGGCGACGTGCGGGCGGTGGAGATGATCCAGAAGGCCCTCCCCGCCCCGGTGGCCGGGCTGGTCGAGGTGGTGGGAGGGGGCCGGTCGGAGGACGGGTCGGAGACGCGGTTCGCCGAGGCGGTGCGGGAGCACGTGGCCGCCCTCGTCAAGCGCGACCTCGTCGACCTGCTCGCCAAGTTCCGGGAGGAGCTGGGCCAGGACGACCGCGCCGCCGACGGGCCCGACCAGACGCTGGCGGCGCTGAGCCGGGCCCAGGTGGAGGTGCTGCTAGTCGCCGACAGCCCCGACGACGGGCGCACCGCCCTGTTCGGCCCGGAGCCGACGCAGGTCGGCCGGGAGGCGGGCCCGCTCGGCGACATGGGCGTCGACCAGCCCGGCGCCGCCCCCCTCGTCGACGTGGCGGTGCGGGCCGCCCTGGGCACGGGGGCGGCGGTCGCCGTCGTCCCCGCTGGCGACCTGCCCACCGGCGGCCTGGGGGCCATCCTGCGCTGGGCGTGACCGCTGGTGGCGGCCGCCCCCCCTGGGCGCCGCCTAGGCGGCGGCCCGGACCTCGGCCTCCTCCGCCTCCTTGGGTGGCTTGGAGTAGCGCTGCAGGGCGGGGGTGGGGCCCTCGGCCCGGTGGGCGAACCCGTCGAGGAGGTCGAGGAGGGCGTCGGCCGCGCTGTGGCGGGGCGTCCAGCCCAGCTCGGTGCGGGCCCGGGTGGTGTCCATCACCGGGACGGACAGACCCATGTCGAGCCATCCCGAGGGGGTGGGCTGCAGCCCCAGGCGCCAGGTGAGGTCGGCCCCGGTGCGGAGGACGGGCGCGGGCAGGGGCAGCGGGCGGGCGCCGAGGACCCGGCCCAGCTCGGCCGGGTCGAGCACGGGGTCGGCAGCGATGTTGTAGGCGCCTCGGGCCTCGGGGTTGGTGAGCGCCAGGCGGTAGGCCTCGGCCACGTCCTCGGTGTGGACGGCCTGGAAGATGAGCCGGTCGACCCGGGGCACGGCGGGGATCAGCTTCGGGCGTAGCGCCCGCACCGGCACCAGCCGGCCCAGGAAGAGGCGCTGGATCGACGACGCCGCCTCCCGCTTGAAGATGAGCCCGGGCCGCAGCCGCACCACCCGGACGCGGGGACGGGCGGCTTCGAGCTCGTCGAGGCGCCGCTCCACCGCCGCCTTGTGGCGGGCGTAGAAGCTGGAGGGGATGCCGTCGGTGGGCCACGCCTCGTCGACCGGCCGGTCCTTGGGCCCGGGTGAGTAGGCGCCCACCGACGAGGCGTAGACGAGGGACGCCACGCCCGCCTCGCCGGCGGCCCGGAACACCCGGCTGCTGCCCACCACGTTGGTGGCGTGCAGGACCTCGACCCGCCGGGACGGCTGGATCACCCACGCCAGGTGGACGACGGCGTCGGCGCCGGCGAAGCGGCTGGCCAGGTCGTCGGTGACCACGTCCACCGCCGCCAGCTCCACCTTGGCCGCCCACCGGGCGGGGACCGTCTCCGGCACCCGCCGGGCCAGCCCCAGGACGGAGTCGACGGCCGGCTCGGCGCAGAGGGCGTCGAGCAGGCTGCTGCCCACGTTGCCGGTCGCTCCCGTGACCACGATCCGCATCGCTCGGAGTCGTACCCGGCCAGGGCTGGCCCGGAACCGCCACCCATGCGAACTGGTCACCATGCGAACTGGTCACCGTTCGTGTCGCCACGGCGCCGAAACGGTGACCGGAACGCGGGGTGGGGCGGCACCCCCTCAACTGGTCACCGTTCGTGTCGCCACCGCGCCGAAACGGTGACCGGTACGCGGGGGTGGGGCGGCACCCCCTCAACTGGTCACCGTTCGTGTCGCCACCGCGCCAAAACGGTGACCGGTACGCGGGTGGGAATGGTGCAACCAGGTCGCAGCTTGCAATCCGGAAGCGGTACGCTCCCGGCATGCGACGTGTGCTCGCGCTGGCCTTGGCGGCCGCCCTGGTGGCCGGATGCGGGGACGGGGGCGGGGACGCCGGCCCGCCCCGCGTGCTGGCCGCCGGCGAGCGGCTGGAGATCGCCACCACCGTGGCCCCCATCACCAGCATCGTGGCCGCCGTCACCGGCGACCTGGCCACCGTCAACGGCCTCGTCCCCGAGGGCACCAACTCCCACACCTTCGAGCCGCCGCCCAGCGTGGCCCGGGTGCTGTCGCGGGCCGACATCGTCTTCCTGAACGGCCTGCAGCTGGAGGAGCCCACTCGGGAGCTGGCCCGCACCAACGCCAAGCGAGGGTCCGAGATCGTCGAGCTGGGCACGGAGATCCTGCCCGAGGACCAGTACGCCTACGACTTCTCGTTCCCCCGTCGCGGTGGCAAGCCCAACCCCCACCTGTGGACCAACCCCCCCATGGCGAGGGACTACGCCCGCCTCGTGGCCGACACCGTGAAGCGGCGCGACCCGACCAACGCCGACGCCTACGAGGCCAACTACCAGGCCCTGGCGGCCAAGGTCGACGAGCTCGACAGGGCCATGGTCGTCGCCACCGCCACCCTCCCGCCCGAGCGGCGCAAGCTCCTCACCTACCACGACGCCTACGCCTACTTCGCCCGCCACTACGGGTGGACGGTGATCGGCGCCATCCAGCCGTCCGACTTCGAGGAGCCGGCCCCCCGGGAGGTGGCCGCCCTCATCGACCAGGTCCGGCGGGAGGGGGTGCCGGCCATCTTCGGCTCGGAGGTCTTCCCCAGCCCCGTCCTGGCTCAGATCGGGAGGGAGGCGGGGGTGCGTTACGTGGACGTGCTGCGCGACGACGACCTGCCCGGCCAGCCCGGCGACCCCGAGCACTCGTGGCTGGGGCTCATGCGGTTCAACTTCGTCACCATGGTGGAGAGCCTGGGCGGGGACGCGTCGGCCCTCAGGGCGGTGACCCTGGACGGCACCGCCCCCGACCGGGCCACCTACCCCCAGTGACGGCAGGCCGGTGACAGGCGCCGCCCTCGCCCGCCTCGACGGCGTGACCTGCGCCTACGGCGCCGTGCCGGTGCTGGTGGAGGTGTCCCTGGAGCTGGGCGAAGGGCAGTTCACCGGCATCGTCGGCCCGTCCGGGTCGGGCAAGACGACCCTCCTGCGCTGCCTGCTGGGATCGGTGCGCCCGGTGGCAGGGGCCGTGTGGCGGGCGCCGGGCCTGCGGGTGGCGTACGTGCCCCAGGTGGAGACGGTCAACTGGAGCTTCCCGGTGACGGTGGCCGAGGTGGTGCTGATGGCCAGGACGGGTGCAGGCGCGGCCCGGCGGCTGCCCTGGCCCAGCGCCGGCGAGCGGCGCGACGTCGAGGAGGTGCTGGAGCGGCTCGGCCTGGCCGGGCTGGGCGGCCGCCACATCCGCCAGCTGTCGGGCGGCCAGCAGCAGCGGGTGTTCCTGGCCCGGGCCCTGGTGGCCCGTCCCCAACTCGTCCTGCTCGACGAGCCCACCGCCGGGGTCGACGTCCGCACCCGCCACGAGGTGCTCCACCTGCTGGCCGACCTGAACCGCCAGGGGCTGGCTGTCGCCCTCACCACCCACGACCTCAACGGCATCGCCGCCCACCTCCCCCGCCTCGTCTGCCTCAACCGCCGGGTGATCGGCGAGGGCCGACCCGGCGACGTCCTCACCCCCGAGGTGCTCGAGCAGACCTACGGCGCCCCCCTCCAGGTGCTCCACCACGGGGGGATGCCGGTGGTGGTCGACCACCCCGCCACCCCGGCGGCGGCCGAGGCCGCCGCCCCTTCCGTGCCGGGGAGGCCATGAGCCCGCTGGTCGAGCCCTTCCAGTACGCCTTCTTCCGCAACGGCCTGCTCGTGGCCACCCTGGCGGGGGCGCTGTGCGGGCTGGTCGGCGTGTACGTCACCCTGCGGGGGATGAGCTACATCGGCCACGGCCTCTCCCACGCCATCTTCGGCGGGGCGGCGGCCAGCGCGGTGGTCTCGTTCAACTTCTACGCGGGAGCGGGGTTGTGGGGGCTGGCGTCGGCCCTCATGATCGGGCGCATCACCCGCCGCCGGCTGATCGGGGCCGACGCCGCCATCGGGGTGGTCACCACGGCCTCGTTCGCCCTGGGAGTGGCCCTGCTCAACCGGTTCGGCCAGGCCCGCCGCAGCCTTGACGCGGCCCTGTTCGGGAGCATCCTGGGGGTGTCGGCCGCCGACGTGTGGGTGGTGGTGGGCGTGACCGTGCTCGCCGCCGCCGTCGTCTTCTTCGGCTACCGCGCCCTGCTGTTCGCCACCTTCGACCCCGAGGTGGCCGAAGCGTCGGGCGTGCGCACCGCCCGGGTGGACGCCCTGCTGCTGGCCGTGCTGGCGGTATCGATCCTCGCGGCCATGAAGGTGCTGGGCGTGGTGCTCATCGCCGCCGCCCTGGTGATCCCGGCCACCGTCGCCCGCATGCTCACCAACAGCTTCGGGCGGCTGCTGTGGCTGTCGGTGGCCATCGGGGCGGCGTGCGGCTTCGTGGGCATGGTGGCCAGCTACCACCTGGACGTGTCGTCGGGAGCGGCCATCGTGCTGGTCGGGGCGGTCCTGTTCGGGGCGGTGTTCGCCGCCACCGGCCGGCGGGGCCTCCGCCGGGTCGGAGCCGTATCGTGACGGCCACCATGGGGCCGGCAGAGGACAGGGTGCAGCGGCTGGTGCGCCTGCTGCGGGAACGGGGCCACCGTCTCACGCTGGCCCGCCGGGCCCTGCTGGAGGAGCTGGCGGGGGCGGGGACCCACCTGACCGCCGACGAGCTGACCGAGCGGGTGTGCCGGCGCGCCGGCCAGGTGCACCAGGCCACGATCTACCGCAGCCTCGACGCCCTGGAGCGGGCCGGTCTGGTCGAGCACGTCCACCTGGGCCACGGGCGGGCCGTGTACCACCTGGCCGACGACCTGCACCAGCACCTGGTGTGCGAGGCGTGCGGGTCGGTGGCCGAGGCGCCTGCCGGCCTGTTCTCCGACGTCCAGCGGCGGCTGCTCAACTCGCACGGCTTCGCCATGCGCCCGTACCACTTCGCGGTGCTAGGCCGGTGCCGGGACTGCGAGGCTCAGCCGGGCGAGAGCGCCTCGACCACGGCCGTGGGCGCCACCCCCGCCTCGCGCCCCCCCACCAGCGTGTAGACGGCGCCGC
>DATLGZ010000327.1:0-6320 GCA_035540235.1 Acidimicrobiales bacterium
CCCCGGCGCCGACCCACCCCGCGCCCAGCCCCTACCGTCGTGGCTTCGCGCCGTCTTCGCCGCCCAGGCCGCCGTCCTGCTCGCCGTCGGCACCGCCATGTTCGTCGTCCCCACCGACGTGCAGTGGCTCTGGCCATGGCCGATCACCGCCCTCACGGGCCGGGCCATCGCCGCCTGGCTTCTCGGCATCGGGGTGGGGATGGTCCACGCCTTCGTGGAGAACGACCTCGGCCGCATCCGGGTGGCGGGCGTGAGCAACGTGGCCATCGCCCTCCTCCAGTTCGTGGCCCTGGCCCGCTACCCCGGCGACGTCACCTCCGGGCCCAAGGCCACCCTCTACGTGCTCTACCTGGCCAGCATGCTGGCCGTGGGCGTCTACGTCCTCGCCGCCGGGCGGCGGCCCCGGCCCGGGCCCGGCGGCGCCCCGGCCACCAGCTACGGCTGACCCCGGGCACGTGGCGTCGGCGGTCTGACGGCCGAGCGTAGGCTCCCCGCCAGTGCGCATCGCCACCTGGAACGTCAACTCCCTCAAGGCCCGCCTGGCGCGGGTGGAGGAGTGGCTGCGCTACGCCCGCCCCGACGTGCTGTGCATGCAGGAGACCAAGTACGCCGACGCCGCCTTCCCGGCTCTGGCCTTCTCCGCTCTCGGCTACGAGGCGGTGCACTGCGGCCAGGGCCGGTGGAACGGAGTGGCCATCCTCAGCCGGGTGGGGATCGAAGAAGTGGTGGCCGGCTTCTCCGACCAGGCCGAGGACGAGGTGGTGGAGGCCCGCCTGCTGTGGGCGACCTGCGGCGGGGTGCGGGTGGCGAGCGTGTACGTGCCCAACGGGCGCCAGGTGGGCTCGGTCCACTACCAGGCCAAGCTCCAGTGGCTCGACCGGCTGCGCCGCCACGTGGAGGCGGCGTGCGAGCCGAGCGTGCCCCTGGCCATGTGCGGCGACTTCAACGTGGCGCCCCATGACCGCGACGTGTGGGACCCCACCAAGCTGCACGGCGGCACCCACATCAGCGGGCCCGAGCGGGAGGCGGTGGCGGCGCTGGAGGCGTGGGGGCTGGAGGACGTGTTCCGCCGGCTGCGGCCCGAGCCTGGCATCTACTCCTGGTGGGACTACCGGGCCGGCGACTTCCACCAGGGCCGGGGGCTGCGCATCGACCTGGTCCTGGCCACCAAGCCCCTGGCCGAACGGGCCACCTTCGCCCTCATCGACCGCTTCGCCCGCAAGGGCAAGCTGCCCTCCGACCACGCCCCGGTGCTGGTCGACTTCGAGGACTGATCTG
Organism: Acidimicrobiales bacterium; assembly: GCA_035540235.1. Classification (GTDB taxonomy): domain Bacteria; phylum Actinomycetota; class Acidimicrobiia; order Acidimicrobiales; family AC-14; genus JBFMCT01. The sequence goes on from DATLGZ010000327.1 coordinate 1,279, forward strand.
GAAGGCTTGGGCGGGCGGCCCGGGGCGGCCCGGGCGGCTCAGGCGCCGAGGGTGGCGCGCAGCTTGGCCAGGCCCCCGCCCAGGGCCTCCCGCAGGTCGGCCCGGCTAAGGCCCAGGTCGTGGTGCAGCTCCTTCATGGAGCGGGGAGGGGCGCCGTCGAGCCCGTAGTGGGCGGTGATGACCTGGCGCTCGAGCGGCTCCAGGGTGTCGAAGAGGTGGGCGGGGGTCATGCGGAGCAGGAGTGCGTCGTCATCCACCGCCGCCGCCGGGTCGGGCGTTTCGGCCTCGGCGTCGGGGTAGGGCCAACCGTCCTCGCTCGGCCACACGTAGGAGCTCATGACCTGTTCTCGCGCCGGACGGCCCCGGCGTCAACCGCCGGCTGCCGCGACCAGCGAGATGAGGTCGTCCCCGTAGCGCTCGACCTTGACCGGTCCGAGCCCCGGCAGGGCCAGGAGGGCCTGGCGGTCGCGGGGCCTGGCCTCGGCCACCGCCGCCAGCGTGGTGTCGTGGAAGACGACGTAGGCGGGAACTCCGGAGGCCCGGGCGGTGGCCGCCCGCCACGTCCGCAGCGCCTCCAGCACCCGAGGGTCGGCGTTGCGCCCCACCTCCGGCCCCGGCCCGCGCCCACCGGCCCCGGCCCGCACCCTGGCCCGGGTGCCGGCCAGGTGCTCCCGCCAGTCGGGCACAGGCCGGCCCTCGGCCAGCGCCGCCACCGCCGCCTCGATGGGCGCGAGGTAGGGCGAGGGCTGGCGGGCCACCGTGCGCTCGCCGAACGTGCGCCGCTCCGCCCACGAGCAGTGCAGCTCCTGGCGGGCCCGGGTGAGCCCCACGTAGAGCAGGCGGCGCTCCTCGGCCCTGGCCTCGGCCGTCTCGGCGTGGCCTATGGGCAGGAAGCCCGACTCGAGCCCGGCCACGAAGACCACCGGCCACTCCAGGCCCTTGGCGGCGTGGAGGGTGGCCAGGTCGACCGCGTCGGCGGCCGGGCCGGGGCCGGCGTCGTCGTTGCGCAGGGTGGCGTTGAGCCAAGCCGCGAAGCCGGCCACCACCGCGCCCGGCTCGGCGGCCACGTAGTCGCGGGCCAGCCGGACCAGGTTGTCGAGGTTGGCGGCCCGCTCGCCCGCCTCTCCGGCGGCGTCGCCCGGGCCCGACGACGCCTCCTGGGCCAGGGCCACCAGGTCGGCCACCGCCTCCTCCATGGGGGTGGCGGCGGGCAGGCGGCGGAGGCCCTCTAGGGCGGCCCGCACCTCGGGGTGGCTCAGGAAGCGGGCCGACCCCCGCACCCGGAAGGGGATGCCGGCGGATCGGAAGGCCTCCTCGAACAGCAGGAGCTGGGCATGGGTGCGGGTGAGGACGGCGGCGGACGACCACGCCTGGCCGGTGCCGTGGCGGCGGCGGACGGCCCGGGCCGTCCCGGCCGCCTCCTCCCGGTCGGTGGGGTAGGAGGTGACGGTCGGGACGGGCCCGTCCGGCTCGTGGGACCGGAGCCGGGAGCGCCCGCCGAGCACGGCGTTGGCCACGGCCAGCACCTGGGGTGAGGAGCGGTAGTTGTCGTCGAGGCGGAGGACGGCGGCGCCGGGGAAGTGGCGGGGGAACTCGCTCAGGTAGCGGGGATCGGCGCCGTTCCACGAGTAGATGGCCTGGTTGGGGTCGCCCACGCCGAACAGGTCGGGGCGCCCGCCGGCCCACGCCCGCAGCAGCCGGAACTGGGCCGGGTTGACGTCTTGGAGCTCGTCGACGAACAGGTGGCGGAACCGCCACCGCTGGGAGGCGGTGAACTCGGGGTCGGCCTCGAGCGCCACCGCGCAGGCGAGCAGCAGGTCGTCGAAGTCGACGAGGCCCCGCCGGCGCTTCTCCTCCTCGTAGCGGCGGTAGAGGGCGGCCACCGCCGCCGGCGGGAGGCAGGGCCGGCGGCCGGCGGCGGACGCCTCCTGCTCGTAGCGGCTGGGGGGGACCATGCGGGCCTTGGCCCACTCGATCTCGGCGGCCACGTCGGCGGGCTGGACGTCGCTGCCCGGGCGCCGGGGCAGCAGCGGAGCGAGGATGCGGACCTTGCGGTCGAGGATGGCGGGGGGGCGCTCGCCCCGCTCGGCCCACCGGCGCCGCAGCTGGGCGTAGGCCAGGCCGTGGAAGGTGCCCGCCGCCACCTGGTGGCGCACGCCCAGGGCGGCCAGGCGGGACCCCAGCTCGGCCGCCGCCCGGCGGGTGAAGGTGAGGGCCAGCACGTGGCGGGGATCGGCCGACCCCGACGCCACCCGCCAGGCGATGCGCCGGGTGAGCACCCGCGTCTTGCCCGACCCGGCCCCGGCCAGCACGCACAGGGGGGCGGCCTCGGAGGTGACGGCCTCCCGCTGCGACGGGTTGAGCCCCGCCAGCAGCTCGGGCCTGGGATGTGCCTCGCCGTCCATGACCCGTCCGACCGTACCGACGGGGTGTGACAGAAGGGTGGATGGTCGGGGGCCGGGCGCGGTTCGGCCCCGAGTAGCCCTTGAGCCGAAGCTCGCCGACTTCTCGGGGCCGACCTGTGGCCAGCAGCGCTTCCGCTCCCTGGCTCGCCGGCCGGTGGGCCTGTGGCCCCCTGTTCCGTGAGCCCGGAGCTTCTGCGCTCCCGACAGGGCAGATGATGAGCCACCCCGCCGCCCCCGTCAAGGGTCATTCGGCCCATCCCGCCTGGGTTTCAGGCAGGAGGCGTCGGTTTCCGACGCCTCCTGCCTGAAACGGGCAGTTCATCATGGCTGTCACATGCCGTCGGTATCCTGCCCCTCGTGCTGATCGGCCTGGATCTCGACGGGGTGGTGTGCGACCTCGGCCCGGTGGTGGCAGCCCGCATCGCCTCCCGCTTCGGCGTGGCGAGCCACCCCGACACCTGGCGCACCTACGACCTCCGCCTCCTCCGCATCGGGGTGCCTCAGGCCCCCTTCCAGTCATTCCTCGACGAGCTGTTCGGCGACCCCACCCTCTACGACACGGCCCCGGTGGCCGAGGGGGCGGTGTGGGGCGTGGAGCGCCTGCAGCAGACCGGTTGGCGCACCGTCGGCATCACCGCCCGCCCGCCCCACCTGGCCGCCGTGACCCGCCGGTGGCTGGCCCGCCACGGGATCGACCTCGACGAGGTCCACCACACCACGGTCGGGGGCAAGTCCGAGGTGGCGGCCGGCCTGGGGGCCCTCGTCACCATCGAGGACAACCCTCACGAGGCCGACCAGCTGGCCGAGGTCTGCCAGTCGTGGCTGCTCGACCGGCCCTACAACCGCGACTACGCCCTCAGCCGGGCCCGCCGGCTGCGGTCGTGGGACGATGCCGTGGGCCGGCTCGGCCAGCTCCGGCTGTTCGCCTGAGGCCGGGGTCGGAGTGGCTCACGTCATGGTCATCGCCGTGGGCGCCGACCGCCCCGGCATCGTGGCGGCCGTGACGGGCGTGCTGGTGGAGCAGGGGTGCAACCTGGAGGACACGTCGATGACGATCCTGCGGGGCCACTTCACCATGATGCTGGTGGTGGCGCTGCCCCCCGGCGGCGACCCCGCCCGGCTGGCAGGGGCGCTGGCCGCCGCCGCCGACGCGGTCGACGTAGACGTCAGGGTGCTGCCCATCGGGGAGGAGGTGGGGCGGTCGCCGGGCGGCGACCCGTGGACCGTCTCTGTCTATGGCGCCGACCGCCCCGGGATCGTGCACGGCGTGGCCGCCCTGCTGGCGGGGCTCGGCGTCAACATCACCGACCTCACGACCAGGGTGGCGGGCCCCCCCGAGCAGCCCGTCTACGCCATGGTGCTGGAGGTCACCGTCCCGCCCGGTGTGGAGGCGCCCGACCTCGAGCGGCGGCTGGAGGCCCTGGCCGGCGGGCTGGGCGTGGAGTGCAGCCTCCATCCCGCCGACGCCGACATCCTCTAGGGGCCGGCTGCGCCCGTGGCGGTCCGGCCCGTCGTCGTCCTGCCCGACCACCGCCTGAAGGTGCCGTCGCGGCCGGTGGGCCGCATCGACGACGCCGCCCGCGCCCTGGCCGCCGACCTGGTCGACACCATGCGGTCGCGCCCGGCCTGCGTGGGGCTGGCCGCTCCCCAGATCGGCATGGGCCTGCGGGCCTTCGCTCTCGACGTCACCGGGCACCGCAAAGCGGTCTCGTGCCACGGCGAGGTGGTGCTGTTCGACCCCGAGATCGTGGAGGCGGAGGGCTCGGTGCTGGCCCGCGAGGGGTGCCTGAGCGTGCCCGACCTGACCGGCGACGTTGCCCGGGCGGCCCGGGTGGTGGTGCGGGGCCTGGCCCTCGACGGCTCCACCCGCACCCTCGACACCGACGCCTTCGAGGCCCGCGCCGTGCTGCACGAGCTCGACCACCTCGACGGGCTGCTGTTCCTCGACCGGGTCGAGTCCCACGACCGGGTCTTCCGCCGCAAGGTCTACCGCTAGATCCGGCGGCCGGCCGGTACCCTTCGGCCGGTGCCGTTCCCCCGCAAGTACCTCAACGAGCACGAGGAGATCGTCCTCGACATGCGGCCCCACTGGTCGTTCCTCGGGGGGCCGGTGACGGCGCTGGTGGCGGCGCTGGTGCTGGCGGTTCTGGCCCGCAACCTCCCCGACTGGGTGCAGTACGTCGTCCTGCTCCTGGCGGTGGCCGCCCTGGTGTGGGCGTTCGCCCGGTGGGCCCGCTGGTACACGACCAACTTCGTGGTCACCACCGACCGGCTCATCTACCGCCACGGCGTGTTCACCAAGCGGGGCCAGGAGATCCCCCTCGAGCGGCTGAACGACGTGAGCTTCCACCGCAACCTCATCCACCGCCTGCTGGGGGCGGGCGACCTGCTCATCGAGTCGGCGGGGGAGCGGGGCCAGCAGCCCTTCGACCACATCGCCCACCCCGAGAGGGTGCAGAACATCATCCACCGCGAGATCGAGGCGGCCCAGGCCCGCGACGCGGAGCGCATGGCCGGCCGCCGCTCCGCCGAGCTGTCCCCCCTCGAGCAGCTGGAGAAGCTGGAGGAGCTGCGCCAGCGGGGTGTGATCTCCCAGGCCGAGTTCGAGGCCAAGAAGGCGCAGCTGCTCGACCGGCT
>DATLGZ010000328.1:0-7262 GCA_035540235.1 Acidimicrobiales bacterium
GGCGGGGACGATGTCGGACCCGGTCGATGAGGGCGTGACCGACTCCTCCACCCCGGGCAGGGTGGGCTGCATGCGCTCCCCCACGGTGAGGATGCCCAGCTCGGTGCGCTCCTCCAGCGGCAGGTACTCCACCGCCAGGCGGCGGAAGATGTAGTCGACCAGCGAGCTGGCGAAGCGGATGTCGGGATCGTCGGTCATGCCCGCCGGCTCGAAGCGCATGTTGGTGTACATGTCGATGAAGGCCTTCAGGGGAACGCCGTACTGGAGGCCGTGGCTGACCGAGATGGCGAAGGCGTCCATGATGCCGGCCAGCGTCGACCCCTGCTTGGCCACCTTGAGGAAGATCTCCCCGGGCCGGCCGTCGTCGTACTCGCCCACTGTCACGTAGCCGTGGCAGTCGGCGACGCGGAACGAGAACGTCTTGGAGCTCCGCCGCCGGGGCAGCTTCTCCCGCACCGGCTCCCTCACGACCACCGCGGCCAACTGCTCCGCCGGCGCCGTGAGGGCGGCCACCGCCGCAGCCGCGGCGCCGTCCTTCTTGGTGGTGGACAGTGGCTGGGCCACCTTGCAGTTGTCGCGGTAGATGGCGACGGCCTTGATCCCCAGCCGCCAGGCGTCGAGGTGGAGCTGCTCCACCTCCTCCACCGTCACGTGCTCGGGCATGTTGATGGTGTTGTGGTTGACGATCCCGTTGCCCACGAAGGCATGGGTGGTCGGCACGGACAGGTCGAAGACCTCCCGTTCCCCCGCGAAACGGGCATGCTCGACGGGGCTGAAGTGCAGGTCGTCGTCGAGCACCGTCTGCAGCCACGGCGGCAGCACGACACCGGGCAGAGCCGCCACTCGCTCGAGCGACCGGCGGGTGACGTGGACGGTGCCGGGGTCACAAAGGAAGCTGAGCTCCGACCGCAGGCCGCTGCCCTCAGGGATGAGGCGGTACAGGTCAGCGGGCGCCATGCCCGGGACCACGTCGGCCGTGTCGCGGGCCTGGAAGCTCCTCTCCATGAGTGCCTTCGCCCGCCCCGCCTTGCCGACCTCCGGGAAGGGGACCAGGCTGACCAGTCGCTGGGCCTGTTCGCCGGTGGCGTAGACCTCGTCGCCGGTCTTCCCGTTGGTCTGGTTGCGCTTGCCGACCCGGCCGTGACGGATGCCCAGGTTGGTGAGGACGGCCTGGAGGTCGTCGAGCAGCCGGGGAGAATCGAGGCAGATCCCCCACTTCGGAGCGGTCGCCACCGTCGTGTAGGCGGCGAGCGACAGGCCCTGGAGGAAGGCCAAGACCATGTCGCGTGGCGAGCGCAGCACCGCATCGGGGATGCGCTTGTCGGATGCCCGGGCGCCGGACCCGAGGTGGTCGAGGAACTCGACGACGGTCTTGGAGGACACGACGACTCCGGGGCACTTGCCCGGCTGGCGGACGATGCGCGGCTGGAGCCCGAACAGCCGGCGCCAGGCGGTGGCCACCCGATCGAGCACGCCCTCGTCGGCGTTGGTGACCACGATCGTCCCGGTGGACCGGACGGTGTGACCCTCGGCGGCGTACGCCCCCAGCAGGAACGCCAGCTCCGCCGACATCTCAGGCGGGACGGTCACCGGCTCCTGGGCCCCGCACGGGACGGACGGCCGGAAGTCGTCGAAGCGTGCGGGCAGCACGGACCACAGCTCGCTCCCCTGCTGGGTGGCGACGTACTCGCCGGGCTCGATCTCGTCGAGGCGACGCCAGTCGAGCCCAGCGGGGGTGGCGACGAGGACCCGGTGGTTGGAGGTGCCGACCAGCCGGTGGCCGGAGCGGAGGACGATCTCCCAGACCGGCTTCACGCCGCCGTAGTAGAAGGCGTCGGTCTTCGCCTCGCCGCCCAGGGAGGCCACTTCCCGGACCTCCGGTCGGAACGTGTCGGGCGCCTCCCCGTCGTGCAGGGAACCGATGCGCACCAGGCCGTCGGCGCTGGCGATCAGCGTGTCCCCCGCCACGCACTTGGAGATGGCCCCGCTGATGAAGGGCTGGACGGCGCCCATCATCTTCACGTGGCCGAGGTAGTGGATGACGTTGTCGCCCATCGAGCAGGCGAACACGGGCAGGTGCTCGGCCGACAGGTGGGGCGCCCCCAGGATCGACTTGTGCTCGTCGATGTAGGCGACTATGTCGGCCACCTGGTCGGCGGTGTAGCCCATCCGCCGCAGGGCCCGGGGCACGGTCTGGTTGACGATCGACATCGTGCCCCCGCCCACCAGCTTCTTGGTCTTGCACAGACCCAGGTCGGGCTCGATGCCGGTCGTGTCGCAGTCCATCATCAGGCCGATGGTGTTGTGGCTGACGAACCCGTTGGCGACGTAGGTCACGTTGGCGGGCACCGACAGGTCGTAGGTCAGCTCGTCCTCGCCCAGCTCCGCCGACTGGATGCGGTCGTAGAAGAACCGGAGCAGCCGCCCCAGCTCAGGGTCCTGGGTGCGCTCGTACAGTTCGGTGGCGGCCCGGCGGGACACCGCCCCACGGGCCACCTCCATCAGCAGCACCCGCCGCAGGCGATCGTTGGCCGGAGCGAGCCGGTCGACCATGGCGCGGGTTAGCGGGACGTGGTCGTGGGGGGCCGCCTGGCGGCCGTCGCCCGTCGCCGCCGCCGCCCGCTTGCGGCCGCCCATGAACCCAACCTCGTCGAGCCAGCGCTGGGCATAGCCCGTGTTGAGCAGGCGGAGGACCGTGATCGGGGAGGTTCCCCAGCCCGTACGGTGCAAGTCCGTGCGCCTCGTGGTCGGGAAGCCCAGCGCCAGCAGGAGCGTCTGCACGTCGTGGGCGAACTGGGGCGATGTCGTCGACCAGCTGGGGTACCCGCTCGTGACGGTGCCATCCGCCTCGAACACGCCGCGCACGAAGGCCCCGTAGACCTCACGATCGTTGGCGTGGAGCACGGCGTCGGGGATATGAGGTCGCCAGCCCTTGCCGGAGTGGCCCTCCGACGGGGCGTGCTTGGCGAACCCGCACGCCTCCCACCACTGGACGAGGCGGACCGAAGAGAACGCCACCTCGTCGTACCCCTGCCTGGGCGTGACCCGAGCGGCGATGCCGAAGACCTCCTTGCCCAGCCGCTCGAGCCGCTCCACCACGTCGAAGTCGCCCTTGGCGACGCAGAACCTCAACTCGCGTGAATGCAGGGAGCCGTCGCCCATGAAGTAACCGACCAGCTCGGCCAGCTCGGCCGTCATCCGCCGCGGGACAGACACGTGGTGCTCGCCCGTCCAGTACGCCTCGGGCAGGGGCGGCAGCGGCACCTCGGCCGGACCGCCCACGATCTGGTCGAGCGCAAGGGGAACGAGGTCGCCCGCCTGCAGCTCGGCGAACCGCCGCCAGACCCACTCGCCGCTGGTCGGATCGACGACCCGGACCCGATGGGTGGGCGTGCCCTGGATCCGGTAGCCGCGGCTGGTCTCGGCGGTGACGACCGCCTCGGCCCCGTTCACGTAGAACTGGGTGGCGCGGCGCGGGCCGTCGTCGGTGGCGACGGTGATGTCGAGGTCCTGCCACTGGGCGCCGTCGGGGTCACCCAGCGACCGCAGCCGCACCAGTCCCCGGTCGGTGGCCACCAGCGACCCGCCGACCAGGCAGCCGGTGGGAGCGAGGACGCTGGCCTGGGAGTTGCGGACGCCGAACCACTCCGACAGCTCGACGGCGGTGTCCCACGCGTCGTGGGCGGCCGACAGCAGCTCGAGCGGCACGAGCTGCCCGTCGATCTGGCGGGACGCGTCGCGGTGCATGCCGAGCACGCGGTTGGTGGGCTCGGCGTTCTCCTCGTAGCCGGCGAAGGGCCCCATGCGGGACGCGATCCGCCCCGACGTGGCGTAGGCGTGGCCCGTCATCAGCGAGGTGATCGACGCCGCCCACGCCCGCCCTTGGTCGGAGTCGTAGGGAAGGCCCAGGGCCATGAGCAGGGCGCCCAGGTTGGCGTAGCCGAGCCCCAGCTGGCGGAACCGGCGCGAGTTCTCGGCGATCTTCTCGGTGGGGTAGTCGGCGTTGCCGACGAGGATCTCCTGGGCGGTGAACACCACCTCCACCGCCTGCTTGAAACCCTCCACGTCGAAGCGGCCGTCGCCGTCGAGGAACTTGAGCAGGTTGAGGCTGGCCAGGTTGCACGCCGAGTTGTCGAGGTGCATGTACTCACTGCAGGGGTTCGACCCGTTGATGCGGCCGGTGTTGGACGCGGTGTGCCAGCGGTTGATGGTGGTGTCGAACTGCATGCCCGGGTCGGCGCACTCCCACGTGGCCTCGGCGATCTGGCGGAAGAGGTCGCGGGCGGGCAGGGTGCGGACGGCGTCGCCGGTGGTGACGGCCCGCAGCCTCCAGTCTCGCCCCTCCACCACGGCCTGCATGAACTCGTCGGTGACCCGCACCGAGTTGTTGGCGTTCTGGTACTGCGTGGAGTGGCTGTCCTTGCCGTCGAGGTCCATGTCGAAGCCGGCGTCGCGCAGCACCCGGGCCTTGCGCTCCTCGATGGCCTTGCACCAGATGAAGTCCTCGACGTCGGGGTGGTCGGCGTTGAGGATGACCATCTTGGCCGCCCGCCGGGTCTTGCCCCCGGACTTGATGGTGCCCGCCGACGCGTCGGCCCCCCGCATGAAGCTCACCGGGCCGGAGGCGGCGCCGCCCCCCTTGAGCGTCTCCTTGCTGGAGCGGATCGACGACAGGTTGATGCCCGCGCCCGAGCCGCCCTTGAAGATCGTGCCCTCCTCGACGTACCAGTTGAGGATCGACTTCATGGTGTCCTCGACGGCGAGGATGAAGCAGTTGTGGACGCGGAGGTTGCCGCTCAGGTACTCGCCGCTCTCGGTCTGGATGTCGTAGACGGGCAGGTCGCCGAGCACTCCGATGGCCTCCACCTCGACCAGGCGCACGGCCGGAGCCGAGGCTGCTCCGGCCTTGGGACCGGCGCCCTGGCCCACCTTGGCCAGGGCGGCGTCGAGGTCGCGGGCGGGGCCGGGGTCGACGAAGCCGATCTCGTCGGCGAAGCGGTGGCCGTCGGTGGCGACGGTGACGTTGAGGACCCAGAAGTCGTTGCCCCCCGCCCGCCGCTCGGCCACCCGGCGGACCCGGGAGAAGATGCCGAAGCGCAGCAGCAGCGACTGCACGCCCCGCACCACGTGCTCCGACGCCATGGCCAGGCCCACCACCGCGCCGGTGGACGACACCCACCCCTCGGCCTGGAACAGGCTGCGCAGGTAGGCGGCGGCGACGGGCAGGGGGGCGGTGTAGAGGGCCTCCGGCACCGACGCCTCGATGCCCTGGCGGTGGAGGCCCCACCGCTTGACGAAGGCGGCCAGCCCGCTGCCGTCGAGGTGGAGGCGGCGGCCCTGGATGGCGGCCGATCCCGCCCCCGCCGACCGCTCGGTGGCGTGCATGCCGGGGAGGGCGTCGGCCAGGGCCTTGCGGAACCACTGCTCCTCGGCCTCGCCCGACACCGTGACCTCCCCGCCGGCGACACCCTTGCCGTCCACGTCGACGATGTAGCCGCCGGCCTGGACCCACCCGGCCAGGGCGGCCTCGGCCACGCCCTGGCGGGTGATCTCGCCGTCGCCCCAGGAATCGGTGTGGTGCCACTCGAGCTGGTCGCCGGGGCGCAGCTCGCCCGCCGCCACCCACCGGCCGTCGGTGTCGTCCCGGCGCACCCGCCACACGAGGTGGTCGGCGGTCACGTCGAGGGAGTACCCCTCGACCGTGCGCACCCGCAGCACCGTCTTGGTGCCGTTGGCCTTCACCGCCACCACGCTGGTGAGCCCGGAGGCGTCGAACACCTTGGCGCCCACCGCCCCGTGGTCGACCAGCTCGCCGATGGGGACGAGCCCCTCGGGAGTGCTCACCAGGGCGTGCCAGGGCTGGCAGGCGGAGGCCTGCTGGGGCTCGCCGGCCACCCCGATGTTGAACCACACCGGCGAGTTGAAGGCCGCCTTCTGGTGGACGACGAGGTGCTTCAGCTCGGCCCGGAACGCCTCCGCCTCCTCGTCGTCGGTGAAGTACCCGTCCTTGCGGCCCCACTCGGTGATGGTGTCGACCACCCGGTCGGCCACCTGGCGCAGCGACCGCTCTCGCTCGGGGGAGCCCAGCTGCCCACGGAAGTACTTCTGGGCCACGATGTTGGTGGCGTTCTGCGACCACGACACGGGGAACTCCACGTCGCGCTGCTCGAAGGCGACCGACCCGTCCCGGTAGTTGGTGATGCGGGCATCCCGCAGCTCCCACGCCAGGGCGGCGTAGGGATCCTCACCGGGGGCGGTGAAGTGTCGGCGGATGCCGATGCCAGCCTTCTCCGGGGCCATAGCCATGGGCGGGTCCTTCCCTTCCGGGCGGCGGGGGTTCGCTCCAGCCACGAGATGCGCCCATGACATCTCACGATGCACTGGACCACAACATCTTGTGGGTGGGGAGCCGCCCCACCACCAAATGACGAGTATGTAATTTCAGCAGTGGCGGCCCGGGATGTCAACCTCCCGGCCGCGCCGTCAGTGCTGGTCAGAGGCCGTTCGCGAAGGTTTGCACGGTTGGGACCGGCCCGCCCGGCATCGTAGGCGGGGCGGGGCTGTGGACCGCCAGAGGGGATTTCCCCACCCCAACCTGTGGACGGCCGCTCAGCCCTCGGGCTCGGCCAGCAGCCCCGCCTCGCGCTGGAAGTCGCCCGCCCCCTCGAAGCCCTTGTAGACGCTGGCGAAGCGGAGGTAGGCGACCTCGTCGAGGCGGCGGAGGCGGCCCAGCACCTCCTGTCCTATCTGGGCGCTGGCCACCTGGCCCCCCTCCATCCGCAGCGCCTCCTCGATCTCCACCGCCAGCGCCTCGAGCTGGTCGGCGGGAACGGGGCGGTTCTTGGCCGCCGCCCGCATGCCCGCCACCAGCTTGGCCCGCTCGAAGGGCTCTCGGCCGCCGGAGCGCTTCAGCACGACCAGCGCCACCTCGTCGAGACGCTCGTAGGTGGTGAACCGCCGCCCGCACGCCAGGCACTCGCGCCGCCGGCGGATGGCGGCGCCTTCCTCGGCCGTGCGCGAGTCGACGACCTTGTCGTCGAGGCTGGCGCAGGACGGGCAGCGCACAACCCGACCGTACCCCCGGGCCGGGAGGTCAGGGCGCGGGGAGCCGCAGTTGTTGGCCCACGTGGAGGACGGTGCCGCCGTGGGCGGCGACGAGGCGGTCTACGAGGGGGCGAGGATCGGCGGCGGGATCGAGCCGGGCCGCGATCGACCAGAAGGTGTCGCCCGGCTGCACCACGTAGATCGTGGCGCCCCGCAGG